>NZ_CAQLEL010000162.1:0-2514 GCF_948826705.1 uncultured Ligilactobacillus sp. | reverse complement strand
GGCATATAGTTGAGCTTGTGTATCTAATTCAGCTTGCAAGGCTTGAGTATTGACCTTTTCAGCATTGGAACGTTGTTTAGCGACGTTAGGAATGATGATCAAGATCAACAAACTGATGATAAAGATCACGATCGCCATTTCAATAATTGTTATTAAAAATCGTCGAAATTATAAAAAATAACCCCAACCAGCGAACCGATCGGGGCACGTTCATCTAGTGATGGTTTTTCAACCAGTCATAGATGATGTCTGAGATTAGATTAACCAAGACGGCTAATACTAATTCTACTATCATTGTGAGCAACGAGTTTCACCTCGCACTGGTACTTAACTTAGAAGTAATCAGCTTCTATGTACCGTCTACAATTATACTTTAGGTATTGACAAAAAGAAAATATTTTTCTAACATAAAGGTGTGAGCAACGAGTTAATCTCGTCTAGGGTCTAATCAACCCGGCCAGTTTTACCTTCCAACTATTTTGTTGGAGGGTAATTTTTTTGCAACAAAAAAGCGCCACACCCGATGTTTTTTTCGAGCGTGGCGCTTAGTCTAGCTATTCATATTTCTTGCCTGTGATCTCTTCATACTGCTCAGCTGTGATAGATCCCATTTTGACAAATTTCTTAATCGACATACCTAACTTGTGCATATACTTACATACATTATACATCTTCTTTTTCGCCTCCTTCCAAAATACTTACACGAGCTGTTAACTGTGCAAGCTGAATAGTCACGACTTCGAGTAACCCTAGTGCATCCAACTCTTTGTTTGCACCAGTCCATTTTTCACCATCAAATTTAGGATTTTCAAGATGATACGTTTCACCGTTCATTTGTCGAACTGGTGGCAATTCAGTCGAGTGCTCAGGTTGGTTAGGGGCTTGCACTTCACCGATAAACTGCTTTGTTACTGCATCATACATATAATAGATAGCCATTTTTAAACTTCCTTTCTAACTGCTCCAAGACTTAAGACATCAGCATCAGACCAAATACCCAATTCATACATAACTCTAGCAAAATTTGGTTTGCGTCCATATGAGCCGCTATTTGTACTAGCATCACCAAAAGCATTAGTCCAATCATATTTACTTGCGTCTTGCAATGGATTAAGCACTTTGGTCGTTGATGACCAATATTCAAATGATCCGACTTTGCTTTTAAATTTGTTGATTGTCAAGGTTCCCCTCGTTGCACTGATAATATTTGGTACGAGTGGCCAAGGTGCAAAATCAGTAGCGTTTAAATTGCCAGTAAAGCCATAACCGTAAACTGTAGCTGTCGTTGCATACTCTGGAAATCGTAGGCCGGACCCATTGTCAAACCAGATCGTCCATGGTGTAGTAGTGCGATCCAACGTCCATGCAGTCGGTGCATGTCGTACTTCATCCTTGTTGCCTTCATCTGATTTAGGTTTTAGGCTGTCAATAAAGTCCTGCTCCGATCCCGTATTCCCAAGATCAAGCCAAATCTGGTATGCTGACTTTCCATCTTTGCCGTCATGCCCATTTTGGCCATCTTTTCCAGCGGGGCCACGTTCACCAGCAGGACCAGGATCACCCTTATCACCTTTAGGACCTTGAGCACCGTCCTTGCCGTCTTTACAAGCAACAGGAATGCCAGTACCGCTACTTTCGGCGATCTCTTTCTTAAGTTGTTCGATCGTGATCACACTTAAAGTCGTTCCCTGCACATCGTTTAACGTACTGTTCAATCTGATCTGCGCTTGTGCTTCATCGGGATAGATAGACAACTTATCATCTTTAGTGATCCAAACTTCAAGTCTATAGATATCTGGCGGTAGCTCACTAAAACTATCACTATCTATTTTAATTTTGCTATCTACGATCTTCGGTTCAATATCAAACAAAAAGCCTGTTAGATTTCCGACTTTAACAACGACTTTTGCATTATCTGCAATAGTCGCTCTCTCAGAGCCATCAAACAACGTCAGCTCATACACTCGACTAGTATCCCGGGCTTTCTGCACGCTATGATCGATCTTTACTACTCTCATAGGCTAATACCGCAATGTTTGACCCGAATAGATCAGATTGGCATTTCTGATCCCGTTCATCGATTGTAAATGGCCAACTGTTGTTCCCAAGCGACTAGCGATCACGCTCAAATTATCTCCGTATCGAACTGTGTATGTGCGCTGAGCTGTAGCTTGGTCGTTTACTCGCAATACTTGACCCGGGTAGATCAAGTTTACGTTTCGAATGTTGTTAGCACTCTGTAATGCGCTGACCGTTGTACCAAAACGTGTTGCGATCGCACTTAAGCTATCACCAGATTGTACTGTGTACGTACTTGCTGTAGCTTGCGTGCTATTTTGCTTAGCTGTCGACAAGATCTCAACATTAGAGCGGTCGATCCAAGACATAATGCCCTTGAGCAAGACTTTGTTGCCACTAGTTTGAATGACTTCATAGCTATTGCCTTTGACCCAATCCGGGATTGCTTGACCAGTGGACCACACCTTAGCGCCAAAGTTGACTTTAACAGTGTAG
>NZ_CAQLEL010000161.1:0-12191 GCF_948826705.1 uncultured Ligilactobacillus sp. | reverse complement strand
GAAACTTTGTTCAGTTTTCAAAGATCTACTTGATCGATTTATCTAATCGATATAATCAACATAATTATTATATCATATCTGATTTTCGTTGTCAATAACTTTTTTAATTATTTTTTCAACGTCGTAATCAGACGACTTATTCATCTTACCAAAACCATTAATCGATGTCAATAAGAAAATAATTTTTTTGTTATGCTGTAACAAATCAGCTTAAATATAATATCATGATTTTCAAGATGATGTCAACATCTTTTTTATATTATATTTTTAAGTAACTGCTCTGCATCAGCAACTTTTATAGTATACCAACATCTGGCAAGAAACGTCAATAACTTTTTTAGATTTTTTTGAATATATTCAAAAATTTTTGCTTAATATTGAAATATAACATTACCTATCTCAGCTATTCCTATCTCACATTATCAAAAAATGTGAGATAGCCTCTTTTGACCAAGATCTTAGCCCTTGACTGTAGATAACAAAAAGTCGCTACGATGCGTATTTGCATCGTAGCGACTTTACCATTGTCTATACAGAGCTATCTGTACTGTCTCACACTCTTTTGTCTAAACTATTTCAATTCAGGAGCATCTGTTTCGTATAGATTTTCAGTTGAATTGCCATTATTTTGCTGCAAGACACTCGTTGGTTTATCCTTTTGTGCCTGTTTGAGCTGTTTTAGGCCTTCTGAATACTTATAGTTGTATTTAGTCTTATCAGTCGCCTTAAAGCCTTCAGGTGTGTAGAAACGCAACAGATCGCCTGTGATGATCTTATCAGAAAGGGATAACTCTTCATCAACGTATTCTGTCTGCGCTTTAACTTGCGCCTTTTGCTCGGCCGTCAAACTATCTGTAACATCTTCACCTTTGTCATTGTAGATCGTACTTCCGATCTTTGTAAATGTCGGTGAAACAAAGTCACCATTTCTAAAGGCAACTGTTTGGTTCCGATCCTTAGCTAACAAGTCGTTTCCTAATTGGATCGTATCCGTATTCTTGATCCCCAAAAGATCTAATAAGGTTGGCATAACATCGATCTCACCACCATAAGTGTGATCTACTCCGCCTTTGATGCCATTAACATGGATCATAAATGGAACTTTTTGGAATTGTGCTAGATCATAACTATTTACGCTCTTCTTACCAAGTAATTGTGCGATCGCCTTTTTATGGTTATTTGAAATACCATAATGGTCACCATAAACGACGATCATCGAATTATCATATAGACCTGCTTTTTTCAAATAACTGATAAATTCACCAAAAGCATCGTCTAAATACTTAGCTGTTTGAACATAACCGTCAACAGTACTATCACCCGTTGTCGTCTTTTCGATCGTTTGATTTTGCTTATCAAGTTCGTATGGATAATGATTTGTGACCGTGATCAATTTTGCATAGAACGGTTGCGGTAACTGTTCGATGTACTTAACTGACTGTTGTAAAAACAACTTATCTTTTAAACCATATCCAATACTATAGTTGGATTTATTCTTGTAGTAGTCTTCACTAAAGAAATACTGATATCCCCAAGATTTATAGGTGTTATCGCGATTCCAAAAACTACCAACATCTCCGTGAAATGCCGCTGTTGTATAACCCTGTTGGTCCATAATAGCCGGCATTGCTTGGAAGGTATTATTGGTACCATAAGATGTCATAACTGACCCCGATGGTAAACCAAAGAGCGATGTTTCTAACATCGTTTCTGCATCAGAAGTCTTCCCTTGTCCTACTTGATGGTAGAAATTATCAAAGGAGATCGTGCTTTGATCGCTATAAAATTGATTGATATTTGGCGTTACTTCTTTACCATTAACTTTATAGTTGATCATAAATTGTTGGAAACTTTCCAAATGGAAAACAAAAACATTCTTACCTTTTGCTTTACCATAGTATTCTGGATTGACCGTTGTTTTGTTTTTTTCCAAAAACTTCAAGACCTGATCCATATCACTACTACTTGCACTAGCTCTTGTAGCACTTTCCTTATGCGTTTGGTAAGCGTTATAAGCAGCATAGAAGTTAATACCTAAATATTTAACAATGTAATTATTGTCAAATGTACGTGTCAGCAGTTGTGGGCGGTTCTTTTCGGCTAAACCTAGATTAGCTGCAAACAAAACACATGATAACAGTGTGACTCCGATCGGATAACGGAACTTGACTGGTCGTGTATCAATTTTGATGACCTTAAATACCAATAGTAGTGTCAAAATGATCACATCTGCAAAGATCCATAAGTCACTAAGATGCAAGATCTCGCCAATACTTAACGATAAATTATTTGAAACTGATCCCGAAGACTTAATGATCCCCATTGATAGGAAATCAGAAAACTCCCGATAGTACAAAACATTGGCAAAAAGCCATAGTGAGGCGATCAAATCGACGATCATCATGATCCAATAGGACTTCTTACCTCTAAAATAAAGAGCGATCCCTAAAAGTAATAAACCTGCTGGGAGCGGATTTAACAAGAGTAAGAAGCGTTGCATGCTGTCACTTATCCCTAAGCTAAACTTATTAACATAAACAGCATACGTTTTGATCCAAAGTAATACCAGAGTTAAAATAAAAAAACCTGTGCGCGTATTCAGCCCATCACGGACTTTCTTTAGCACTGAACGCATCTAATTGCCTCCAATAATAAGTAGTATTTAATTGTCTATGCGTCAAATTATAGTTTAATATCCTATGAAAAAGATAGTCATTCCACAAGATTTTAAAGATATTTTAAAATTAGTCGTTTAGCAAGTCGTAGATCTCCATCGCTGCTAGATCGATATCATCAAAATCGAACTTTTGATGTGTTGCTAATTCTTCTAATTCAAAAGTTTGTGTTGCAGGATCGTATGTTACGAATCCTCTTTCTTGTCCTTCACGCTCAAAGCGACGTGATTGAACTTCATTTGTGTCTGCTTTCATCATCGCATCTAGTCTTTCGATAATTGCCACAAGTTGTGAATTTTCCATAGATATAAATCTCCTCTTCATTTAAGTAGATCACGGACCTACTTTTGATATACCTTAGCAAATTATATACTAACACACCAAATATAATGAAACAATTCAAAAAAGTTGAAGATTTTAGGATGATCTTCTCTTTAATCTTGTTTTGGATATTTATCTGGTTTGATCACTAAGGCTACCATACCACCAAACATCCCCAAATAATAAGTAATGATCCGCCAAATTATCATTGCCAAGACCAGTTTACTTCCACTGTTAACAAAGGTCGAAAAAATCAGTGAAAAACTGTATTCAGCCCCACCGGCACCCCCAGGGATCGGAAATAATGAGATCACCATCACGATCAAAACGTGGAGCGTCATTACTGTCAGCAATTCAGCATGCTCGACTCGTAAAGCTAGCAAAATAAAAAAGGGGATGATGTAATAGAAAAATAGTTGGATCAAAGTGATCAAACTAACTTTGAACAATAAGCGGTAGTTAGCTTTCAATTGTAAGCTCTCCCGATAAAAGTTATCGATCTTCTCATTGATCAACTTATCATATTTTTCATAACGTTCTGAAGTTAAAAAGCGTTTAAAAGGCCGTAAACATAGATTTGTCATCTTCTTAGTAAAGTCATACCAATACATTATCAACAACAGACCTAAGATCACTGTCAAATGGATCAAAAAACCAAAGATCAACAGCAACCCCATAACGTGCAATTTATCGGCGATCAAATGAAATCCCAAAAATAAGCAAACGATGAAATTTAAAACGATCATCGATTGATATACCACAAATTTCATCAATAAGATCGAAGTCGCACGTCCAGCATCTACCCCAGATTGCAATAAGGCAAATAATTGCGCTGGTTGCCCACCTGAAGCAAACGGGGTGATCCCATTAAATAAAGCTTCGATCAATGGGATCCGCAACGAATCCTTAAAAGAATAAGTCGGGAACTGTCTTTTTAGTAATTCCTTGACCACAAAACCCTCACAAAAGATCGACAATGCCATGCATAACACAGCCACTGCGATCCACCCCCAATTAAGATGTGTGATATCACCGACCAAGTCATGATACGAGATCCCTTGAACAGAATAAAAAAAGATCCCGACCCCGATCAATATCATTATCAAGAGGGCTAATTTATTTTTCTTTGACATCACACTTTCCCCGCTTGTTTTTTATAGTAGTCCAACCAGATCAAGGCCAGACGATCTTCTGAATAAAATTTAGCTGCTGCTTTCGCCCGCTCACGCAATTTGGCTAATGCATCTGGGTCTTTAGCTAACTCTTTGAGCTTTTTTTCCATCTCATCTATATCAGTACAACCAGCATAATAACCCGCGATAACGCCTTCGTAAAGCTCAAGTTCACGTAAAACAACGGGAGTCTCACAACTAAACGCTTCAAGCACACTCATCGGAAAAAGTTCGTTATATGACGGTAACAAGAAAACATCAGCTAAGTTGTAGTACTCACACATCTCAATTCGTTCAACGATCCCAGGGAAATGTAAATTTTTAGGTGGATCATCGACCACTTTTTTCAACTCTGCATAGCCGTCAGTGATCATTCCAAATGAAAAGCCTCCGACCCAAACAAATTCGAATTCAGGATTGCGCTTAGCTAACTCGATAAAATCAAAAACACCTTTTCTTTCCTGGATCTGCCCCACACCAACGATCAAAAATTTATCAGTAGGCAATTTTTTTTCCATACGTAACTGCTTTTTTTCCTCACTAGCGATCGGATGAAATTCCTTTTTAGATACAAAATTAGGAATATAAGTTATCTTCTCACGAGCGATCCCATAAGCTTCCAATTTGGGGATAAAAGTTGGGTTAACAACGACCAAGGCATCCATCCGCTTATAAAAAGCGATCACATACCGATACAATACTTTACGTGCGATCCACGGCAACTTGAGACTTCCCTCCAGTGTTTCTGGCAAAAAGTGGACGTAACCCACTTTTTTACCTCGACGTTTGGAAAAAGTCGAAAAGAAAAACTTTAAGTCGATCGTGTGATAGTGACTGATATCAGCTGGACCAAACTCATTGATCGTGATCGCCAACTGCTCAGGATAATATTTTTCTAGCAACTTTATCAGTTCGGTGTATGCACTGCCCACCCCTTGGCCTTTGACCTTGGTTGCCGACGAATACATGTGAACATTTAACATTAGAAAACTCCTTTTAGCTGTGTTCTTTTGAGTAGGTTGTTTGGCTCAACTCTAAATAGTGTTCCTTACTACGTTCATAAAATTGTAAGATCTTTTCACCAAACTCGTCAGCTGAGATCTCTTTTAATTTTTGTTGTAACGGTTTAGGATCTTGATATTTGGCTGGCTTCGTCAAATATTCAACTACTAACTCAACAAATTCTTGTAAAGTCTCAAAATTTGCACCGATCGCCCGATCGCTTAAAAGTTCAGCCGTATATGGGCTTTTTGAGGAAACTACTTTAGTCCCTGCTGCCAATGCTTCAATATACGTCAAGCCTTGTGACTCTGAGACCGAAGTTGAAACAAATAGGTCAGCTGCATGATAAAATTCACTCACTTGAGTATTGTCCACTTCACCTGTAAAGATGATATCTTCGGTCAATCCGAGTTCTTTTACTTGATCTTGCAATGACTCTTTAGCTGGCCCATCCCCCACGATCAACAATTTGACCTTAGAAACTTTGGCCTTGATCGCAGGAAAACTAGCCACCATACGATCGATATCTTTTTCAAAGGCCAAGCGACTCAATGTTAGTAACAAAGGCGCATCCTCAGCTATTCCATAATGTTTTCGAACATTGTTTTCACTAGCAACTTTAAACCGTGTCAAATCGACTCCCGTAGGAATAACAGTGATCGGTTCTTTGATCCCATAACGAGTCAAAGTCTCTAAAACACGTTCACTTGGAGCCACGATCCCACTCATTTTTTCGCAAAAAGAACAAGTCATCAAACGTACATGAGAGGGTTTCAATAATTTTCCTTTGGCCACGTAATGTAAATAATCTTCATACATCGTATGGTAAGTATGAACACACGGGATCTTTAGCGCTTTAGCTACAAACTTCCCGATCAATCCCATTGAAAATTCGGTTTGCGTATGAACAATATCTAAATTTAATTCTTTAGCTACTTGATAAGACTGAAACAGTCCTCTAACAGCGATGCGTCTATCGGTAAAAGAAATAAATGGAATGCTAGCAAAGCGAAACACATTGCGCTCATAGACATTTTTCTCGACATCAGGATCGGTAGTCGTAAAAATATAGACCGTATGCCCTTTTTGTTCTAATTGTGAACGCAAAGTATCGATCGATGTCGCAACTCCGCTAACTTGCGGAAAATACGTATCTGTAAATATGCCGATATTCACAAGCACCTTTCCTCCTCAACTTTTTATCAGTTTTAATTATATGGTTTTAACTATTCCTTTGCAATGCTCTCACTGATACGAAGAGCAAAAAAATACCATTCTTAATATTTTAACATTTTCCGACTGATTTTAAACAAAAAGAGACCAGAAATCTCTTTCCGGTCTCTTCACTTAAGATAAGTTGATCGAATATTACTTCGTGTATTCAGCTACTAAAGCTTCAACTTCTTCAGTTGTTTCGCAATCTTCAACTGCTTTTTGAGCTAATTCTTGCATCTTAACTGAATCAAGTTTCTTCAATAAGCTACGTGTCTTCAAGATCGAAGTTGCACTCATTGAGAATTCATCTAAGCCTAAACCAAGCAACAATGGCACAGCAACTTGATCGCCAGCCATTTCACCACACATACCAGTCCACTTACCTTCTCTATGTGAAGCATCGATAATGAGCTTGATCAAACGCAAGATAGATGGGTTATATGGTTGGTAAAGGTAAGATACACGTTCGTTACCACGGTCAGCTGCCATAGAGTATTGGATCAAGTCATTAGTTCCGATACTAAAGAAATCAGCATACTTAGCTAACTTGTCTGCGATCATTGCAGCAGCAGGGATCTCCATCATCATTCCGACTTCGATATCGTCAGAAACTGGAATACCTTCTTTAACTAACTTAGCTTTTTCTTCTTCAAAGATCGCCTTAGCATCTTTGAATTCCTTGACAGTAGCGATCATTGGGAACATGATCGCTAAACGTCCATAGTTAGAAGCACGTAACAACGCACGCAATTGAGTACGGAAGATATCTTGACGATCTAATGAAATGCGGATCGCACGATAACCCAAGAATGGGTTTTCTTCTTCTGGTAGCGGTAGATAAGGTAGATCCTTATCCCCACCAATATCCATTGTACGTACAACAACTTGTTTGCCGTTCATACCTTCGACTGCTTCTTTGTATGCTTTGAACTGTTCTTCTTCCGTTGGAAGCTCACTTGCATCCATGTATAAGAATTCAGAACGGAACAATCCAACTGCTTCTGCCCCATTATCAACAGCACCTGTAACATCCTTAGGTGTACCGATATTAGCCCCTAAGATAACTTCTTTGCCGTCTTTGGAAACAGACTTAGCATCTTTTAATTGTTGCCATTCAGCTTTTTGAGCTTTGAAATCAGCAGCTTTTTGTTCATATTCAGCCAACTGTTCAGCAGTTGGATCAATAACTGCATCCCCAGCAATACCATCGATAATGACCATATCGCCTTCTTTGATCTCAGTTGTTGCTGAGCCAGAACCCACGACTGCAGGGATCTCAAGAGTTCTTGACATGATAGCAGAGTGCGATGTCCGTCCACCGATATCAGTGATAAAGCCCTTAACAAAATTGCGGTCTAATTGTGCTGTATCAGATGGTGTCAAGTCATGCGCTACGATCACAACTTCTTCGTTGATCAAAGCTGGGTTAGGTAAAGTTACACCCAATAAATGACTCATAACACGCTTGGTTACGTCGCGAATATCGCCTGCACGTTCTTGCATGTAAGCATTGTCTGTCATGCCTTCAAACATGGAAATAAACATGTCTGTTACGCTCTTCAAAGCAGCTTCAGCATTAACTTTTTCATTCTTGATTTGATTTTCGATTTGACCAATCATTTCAGGGTCAGCCAAGATCGTTAAGTGTGCCTCAAAAACTTCAGCTTCTTCAGCACCTAAGTTTTGGGCAGCTTTTTGCTTGATAGCTTCAAGCTCATTCTTGGAGGCTGCAACAGCATCATCCAAACGCTTGATCTCAGCTTCCGGATCAGAGATGCTGGTCTCAGAAAATGAAAGGTCAGGTTGCACAAGCATGTAGGCTTTTGCGGCTGCAATTCCGTCACTAGCTGCGATACCCTTCAACATTTTCGTCATTATTCAGCAAGTCCTTCCTTTGTCATTGTTTCTGTAATAGCAGCGATTGCTTCGGCTTCATCAGCACCATCAGCAGAGATCACAACGTCAGCGTTTTGACCTACACCTAATGACATAACACCCATAATAGACTTCAAGTTTACTGATTTACCTTGATATTCTAAAGTAATATCTGAGTTAAATTTGCTTGCAGCTTGCACCAAAAGTGTAGCTGGGCGTGCGTGAATACCTGTTTCTGCGATTACGTGAAATTCTTTCTTTTCCATTGTGGATCATGCTCCTTTAAATATAAATAAGATTTGTGCAACAATTAGTAAACAAATTGATTACAGTTGCAAAAGAATTCGTTTACATTAGCGATTACACTAGGTGTTGCACCTGCTATAAAAGATAATACCATGAATTATTTATCAAGACAAGGTATCACCCTTAAACATTTTGATAATATGTCGAAAAAAATTTATTTATCATTTTTATGGTAATGATAGATAACTCCACCACCACGTTTGGCTGTACCGACTACATTTTTCCGATAATTATAATTTAGTAAAATCTTTTGAAAATCCATAAATTCAGCCGTTTCGATCTCAAATTCTGTTATCTCACCTGCATGCAAGCGATCTAATAAAGCTTGATAATCCTTTTCCATCCTGCTCCCCCCTCTCATATATTTTTAAATTATACCATCTACCAATTTTTTTGCTTGCACTTAAGATAAAAATTTGTATAATAAAGCTACAAAGGTCAAAGTTGGTCAAACTGATTTTGACATTAAATTTACTCGGAAAGGTCGTGAATAGCTATGTTATGCCAAAATTGTCAACAAAACCAAGCTACGCTACATTTAACAACAAACATCAACGGTCGCCAAACTTCGATCGACCTTTGTCCTAACTGCTATCAAGCTTTGAAAAATCAAAGTCAACTACCACCTTCCTTAGGGGGGATCTTCCAAGATCCCTTTGGTAGTGATCCATTCGCTGATCTCTTTAAAAAGATCGACCAACAAAACCAACAGCGTTCCACACCAGCGCAAGAGCCCCTAACTCAAGCCGGTGATAATGGCGATAACGGTAGCATTTTGGATAAATACGGCCTCGATCTCACCGCCCAAGCTAAAGCAGGCCAGATCGACCCCGTTATCGGGCGTGACCGCGAGATAAAACGTGTAACTGAGATCTTGAATCGTCGCACTAAAAATAATCCTGTCCTTACCGGTGAAGCAGGGGTCGGGAAAACAGCAGTTGTCGAAGGTCTCGCCCAAAAGATCGTTGACGGCGATGTTCCACAAAAACTATTAAATAAAAAAGTTATCCGCCTAGATGTCGTTTCCCTAGTCCAAGGGACCGGGATCCGTGGCCAATTTGAGCAACGCATGCAGGAATTAATGGATGAGTTGAAACAAAAACAAGATATCATCCTCTTTATCGATGAGATCCATGAGATAGTTGGCGCCGGAAACGCTGAGGGCGGCATGGATGCCGGCAATGTCTTAAAACCAGCTCTAGCTAGAGGCGAGTTTCAACTCGTCGGGGCTACTACTTTAAACGAATTTCGTACGATCGAAAAAGATGCCGCCTTGGCGCGACGTTTACAACCAGTCCAGGTCAAAGAACCTTCTAAAGAGGAAGCTTTAGCGATCTTACATGGTCTACGTACTAAATATGAAAGCTACCATCAAGTCGCTTATACCGATGAAGCCCTTGAAAGTGCGATCCAACTTTCGACTCGTTACATTCAAGACCGCTATTTGCCAGATAAAGCGATCGATCTCTTAGATGAAGCCGGCTCGCGTAAGAATTTAGCCTTACAAGCTTTTGATCCAAGCGAAGTCAAAGCTAAGATAGCTCAAGCTCAGGCAAATAAAAAAGCCGCTTTAGACCAAGAAGATTATGAAAAAGCCGCTTTTTATCGCGATCAAGTCACTAAACTAGAAGATCATTTAACGGCTAAACCCCAAGCTAAAAGCGAAGTTACTGCCAAAGACATGGAAAAGATCGTTGAGGAAATGACTTCTATCCCTGTCGGCGAACTCAAACAAAAAGAACAAGCGCAATTACAAACCTTAGCCCAAACACTCAAGCAAAATGTTATCGGCCAAGACCGCGCCGTTGATAAAGTTGCCCGCTCGATCCGACGCAATCGGATCGGCTTTAACAAATCCGGCCGGCCGATCGGTTCATTTCTTTTTATCGGTCCTACAGGAGTCGGGAAAACAGAAGCTGCTAAACAACTTGCTTTAGAATTATTTGGGACGACTGAGGCCATGATCCGTTTTGATATGAGCGAATATATGGAAAAATTCTCTGTCTCTAAATTGATCGGTTCTCCTCCAGGTTACGTTGGATACGAAGAAGCCGGCCAATTGACCGAACAAGTCCGACGGCATCCATATAGCTTGATCTTATTAGACGAGATCGAAAAAGCTCATCCCGATGTCATGCATATGTTCTTGCAGATCTTAGATGATGGTCGCTTGACTGATTCACAAGGTAAGACTGTCAGCTTTAAAGATACGATCATCATCATGACAAGTAACGCTGGTTCAGGTGATCCGATCGTCAACGTTGGCTTTGGCACAACTGAGAGCACACCTAATTTGGTAGTCGATAAATTGACTAAATACTTCAAACCGGAATTTTTGAACCGTTTTGATGATATTATCGAGTTCAATGCTTTAACTAAAGAAGATCTTGAGCAGATCGTTGAGTTGATGCTCGAAAAAGTCGACCAAACGCTACAAGAAAATGGAATGTCGCTCAAAGTTTCAACTAAGGCCCGCCAAAAATTAGTCGAATTAGGCTATGATCCTAAGATGGGAGCCCGCCCACTACGCCGTACGATCCAAGACCAGATCGAAGACAAGGTGACTGACTTTTACCTCGATCATCCTCAAGTTAAAAACTTTTACGCCGACTTGAGCGACGATACGATCGTGATCAGTGAAACAAGCGTTACTGAATAATTCAACAAACTGGGAGTTTTTTACCAACTTCCCAGTTTTTTTATTTTCAACATTTCTATCAGATAGTTTATAATAATTATATAGAATTGGTAATTGAAGCATGCATTTTACTTCAAAAATTTTACTATCATTTAGCAAAGGGGGAAATCAACATGCAACTGATCGATGTTACCAACAGCTACTCACGCATGATCCAACATGAATTAGTTAAATCACCAGTTCATTTCATCAAAGTATATACCCTAGGGAATTCAAAAGTCGTCTATAAGAAAAAACATGCTTTTTCTGAGATCGTGATCTCAAATAAAATTCGTCGGGTCACTCCTAAAGAAATTGAATTTGTCAAAACTAAGCTTTTAAAAGACCGTGCTGACGCTGCGACTGTTACTGCTCAAGGAAACTTAGTGGAAATAAATTTGGAAAACTAAGACCTAGAAACCTCGTAAGCTACGGCTATAATGCCCTCTAAGTATACAGATGAAATAGAAAATTCATCTTATACTTGGAGGGTATTTTATATGTCTAGGAAATCAAAATACAGCTGGAACCAGGTAAGCTATGAACTGTATGACGGTTCGCTGCCTGCAGGCATGATTGTGAAGCCCAACGGGGAACTTTACGGTGTGCCCACAGAAGCGGGGACGTTCACCTTCACGGTGGAGATGACAAACAGCTATGGTCCCTTCGGCAGCAGCACTAAGACCTATACCATGACGGTAAAGGAGAACACGGACGCAAATGTTGACGCGGCCACGGACTCCGGATATGACCTGACCCAGCGTGTACAATATGCATATGACACATCGGCGGGCGACCAGCTGATGGTTTCCCAGGGCGTTTACGGGGAATTTGTGGATCTGTACCTGGACGGTGTGAAACTGACGGATGGGGTGGATTATACTTCTGAATCGGGAAGCACCAGGATTACCATATACTCCCAGACCCTGACCAACAACCTGGCGGAAG
>NZ_CAQLEL010000160.1:0-1005 GCF_948826705.1 uncultured Ligilactobacillus sp. | reverse complement strand
TTTCCCTGGAATATATGCCTTTTTTGTGTTAGTTGGAATAGTGATCGAATTGCGTTGGGAGTGATCGTTCTTGAGTGATCAAGTGTGGGTTGCCGTGATTTCTACGCTTGGATCAATTATTGTTGCGTGGATCACGGCAACTTCGAATAGCAGAAAAGCTAGCAAGAAAGAAGAAGCTAGCGAATTAGAAAAGCTTAGAGAAGAAAACGCTAAGCTCAGATCAAAATTGAAAAGTAGGGGGAACAAGAAAAATGAACACAAATGAATTAGTAGTCACGTTGTTAGCTACAGTTTTGACTGCAGTTATCAGTTACTGTGGTAATGTGCTTGTGAAAAATAATCGAGCATTGACGATTTTGCGAGCACTTGAGCCACTCGCGAAAGACGCAGTGATCGCAGCTCAAAAATTAGGCGTTACAGAATACTTAAGTGGAGTAGCGAAGAAAAATCATGCGGTGCAAGTTGTTGCTCAGGCGCTCTCAGACGCAGGTTTCACGGTCAAAGATGAACAAGTCATCAAGAGCGCAGTAGAAAAAGCATATGCGCAACAACGTGATTTATTGAAGCAGTATCCACAAAAAGAAAAGGAGGATTGATCTAGTTGAATAAGAAGAAATTCATTTTAGGAGTTGTCGCATCGACAGCTCTTTTTTTATCTGGTCCGATCGCAGATAATGTGGTTCAAAACGTAGAAAAAGCGCCTGCAATTATGCAAAAACTCGCGCAAGTTGATCAAATCAAAGCTGATGAACGAGAATTTGGTACTGATACATCTAAGTACCAAGGTCCAAATGCGCAAAAAGCCAAAGGCAGTGATACCTTTAGCATTGCACAGATCGGTGGCGCTGTTGGCAATGAAATCTATGATCAATGGACATATAAGACACAGATCAGTACCGGGATTGCGATGGGTCTGCGTATGCACACATACATTTGGATGGAGACAGGATCTAATAAGATGCAGACTGCACGTATGCTGAACTATCACTTACCTAAAATTCAAAC
>NZ_CAQLEL010000159.1:0-3172 GCF_948826705.1 uncultured Ligilactobacillus sp. | reverse complement strand
TAAATAAATAGGCATTAGCAAAAAAGATCCGCAAACTGCGATAGTTTGCGGATCTTTTTATTTGGTAAATAATGCCGAAAAGAGCATGAATAAGGCAGGCAAAATATTATTTAGGAAGTGGATCATGATGCTGACCAGGAGTTTACCTGTCTTTTTGTAATAATATGCTAAGACCCAGCCCAAGGTACAATATAAAAGAAGCGTCCAAAAAACATCGCCTAGATGGAAATGAAGTGATCCAAAGACTAGTCCGCTAAAAAAGATCGCTAAAACAGTATTTTTAGGGAAAAAGTAACGCATAAAAATTCCCCGAAAGAGAAGCTCTTCACACAGAGGAGCAAAGATCGCTGTCATCAGAAACATCATGAGAGCGGTATTGGTCGAGAGTTTAAACATTTGTTGTAAAGCCTGATCATTTTGGGTTTGTCCGACTTGCTCCATAAACATTGCGTAGATGATCTTGATGATAAACAAAGCAATAAAACCTGTAATGATAGCATTGATATCTTGATTGGATAGTTTTTGGAAGATCTTATTGGGGCTTGGCTGACCTTTTTTGAATTGCCAGCTAAAAATAACGAGCATCAGTGCATATCCAAGTAAAAGTAAGCCCCACATCAAAATATTTGTCGCTAATGGACTAAAGTTTTGAGGGAGAATATAGGGTAAGGCAAAAACTTGTTGGGGCAAGATCAAGCACAAACCTAATAAAATGAATTTGATGATGCGCCAGGCATAGCTTCCTAATGTTTTTAAGTTCATAGTAGAGATCCCTTCTGTAAAAGTGTAATAAAAAAAGGCTGACGTTATGACGTCAAGCCTTAACATAGGTATTATAACCCAAAAATAGCTTTATATAAAAGGGTCGCGCAAGCACCAGCTGCAAATGGTGCTACAACTGGGATCCAAGCATAACGCCATTGAGAAGAACCCTTATGTTTAAGTGGGAACAACGCATGGACGATGCGAGGGCCTAAGTCACGTGCTGGGTTCAAAGCAGGACCAGTTGGACCACCAAAGGAAGTTACGATGACCATAACTAAGAGCCCGATACCGATAAAGCCTGCACCTTGGTTACCAAGGTTAAAGATCGGCGAATGTGTGATCGCTAAAGCACTGAAGACTAAGGTAAATGTACCAAAGAATTCGTTGACAAAACCATTGAAACGACTTTCAGTCGCATCGATCGTTGAGAAGGTAGCCAAAACTGCTTCTGGATCTTCGGTGATATCGTAGTGTGGCTTGAAACAAGCTAATACGACCAATTGTCCAGCAATTGCGCCTAAGAATTGCATACTTATGTAAGGTAAGACTTCATGCCATGGGAAATCGCCTGCGATGGCTAAACCTAAAGTAAATGCGGGGTTGATATGGTTACCTGAGATCTTACCAAACATCAAAGCTGGGATCATTACGGCAAAACCGTAGCCGATCGAGATGACGATCCAACCACTGTGGTAACCTTTAGTTCCTTTCAATTCAACGTTGGCCACGGAACCGTTCCCCAACATGATCATGAGAGCTGTTCCGAAAAATTCGGCCATTAATCTTGAGTTTAATGCGAACTCCATATTTTCCTCCTAATTAAATAACAATGAAATAATACACTCATATAACTATAATGATTGCAATGGCGGGTGTCAATAGGCTTTCAGAAATATTTTTTTACTAAAAAAGTAGGGTTTTAGTGAGTTAAACAGGGGTAAGGGTTGTATTTTTCACTAAAACGCATACAATTATAGGAGTAGTGTTAATATTTGGATGAAAGGATAGTTTTAATAATAAAAGTTATATGATATCAAAAGCAGTTGCACAATTGCTAAATCAGCGTAAAGAAAAATTTTTGATCCCGGCTGAGATAGTAGCTAATGTCCAAGAGAATAATAGTCTTGAACATGCATTTTTAGTTTTAAGTAAGGTCAAATATGCCAAGATACCTGTATTAGACCAAGATCAACACTTCAAGGGACTATTATCGTTGGCAATGATCACTGAGACGATGTTAGGCTTGACTGGGATCGATCCTACACGTTTAGGATCGATCCCAGTCAAAGATGTGATGCAGACAGATGTTCCAACGATCTGTCCTCCATATGACATGGAAGAGATCTTGCATCTTTTAGTCGATCAGACCTTCCTTGCAGTCGTCGATGAAAATGGAGTCTTTACCGGGATCTTGACTCGTCGCGAAGTGATGAAAGCTGTCAATTATTTGGCGCATGATTTAGAAAAAGAATATATGGTCGAAAAAAGATGACCAAAAAATGCCCAAACTACAGAGCTGCAGTTTGGGCATTGATTTTATGCAGTAGTACCTAAATTTAACGGTGAAGTTGGAATATTGAAGCCTTCATCCTTTAAAGCACGTAAGTAGTTATCCAGTAAAATGCGCTGTACTGTGGCTTGAGCACCATTTTTAGTATAGGCAGTGACCCGAAAAACTAATTCGCCACTTGCAAGGGGGACCACCCCTAAGATCGTTGGACCTGTGACGATCTCAGGTAAGTTAGGTACGACTTTTTGATTTACTTGAGCGATGATCTTTTTCATTTCACTAGCGTCTTTTTTAGGGTCTAAACGAATATCGATCACAGCTTGCATATTATTGCGTGACATGTTGCTAACGACGGTGATACTACGGTTAGGGATGAAATTTAATGTCCCATCATCACTGATCACTTGCGTTGTACGTAAACCAACAGCGTGGATCTTGCCCGTGATCGCATTTATTTTGACAACATCACCGACAGAAAATTGTTGTTCGAGCAGGATGAAAAAACCAGTTACAATATCGGTAACAAATCCTTGAGCCCCTAAACCAAGTGCAACACTGACGATCCCGGCCGAAGCCAATAAGGTGCTAACAGGGATACCTAAGATCGAAAGGATAGCGTAAAAGTAGAAGAACAAAACACAGTAATGAAAGATGTTTTGGGTCAGAGTATAGATCGTTCCCAAACGCCCGATAGAGTAATTAGAATCCTTTTTCTTGGCGGTAGAAAAACTGCGGGTGATGATTTTTTTCCCAACAGAATGAATGATCAAAAAAAGCAGTGAGATCAAAATAAGTGAGATAGTCACCATGATGATCTTAGTGATAATGTTATCCCAATTGATATTTTTTATGTAACTGTCTAAGATGCCCGTTTGTTTGACTACTTGCTTTGAAACG
>NZ_CAQLEL010000158.1:0-2549 GCF_948826705.1 uncultured Ligilactobacillus sp. | reverse complement strand
TATGCGGGTCAGGTCGTTGAGTTGGGGAGTACTAAGCAGATCTTTACTGAACCTAAGCATCCATATACGCGTTCGTTATTACGTTCTATGCCACAGTCAGATGATAAGCAAGAAGAACTATCCGAGGTCTCGCCGCTAGTCAAGGCTGTGACTGATAAAGAACTAGGAGACGAGCGCTTCTTCTTTCCTAAACAAATGTTAGGTACACCTGAAGAGCAACAAGAGATCTTTCAACCTTACTATCAAGAATTTTTGCAACACATCAAAAATGATCGGCTCATCTAAAGAGGCTAAAAAAATGGATGTTTTTTATGCTCAAAGTCGTATTTCTCTTACCTCTTTTTAGTAGCAAGGCATTGTGATCTAATTTGGAATTAATGATATATAAAAACGGTCATAAATGGCTTTTTTGATATGATCCCCTTAGAGTAGACACAGAAATAATAAAATTCTGTGATTCTATTCTAGGGGGATTTTTATGTCTAAAAGAACTACTAAACACACTATTGAAGAGCGGTATGCTGCTGTTACTAAGTATCTTAGTGGGCTATATTCCAGAATAACTATTAGTAAAGAATATGGTATCGATGAAAATACTTTAGCGAACTGGATACGAAAATATAAGGCTAATGGGATTGATGGCTTAAAAGAGTCTCGAACGTGGAAAAGATATCCCGCTGATCTGAAACTAAATGCTGTCCTAGACTATTTGGAAAATGGTTATTCTTTACGCAAATGTTGTGATAAATATAATATTTCAAGTCGTGAAGTTTTACGCCAATGGATTAGATTGTATACTAGTGCTAAAAGCTTTAAAACCACTGGAGGACATACAAACATGAAACATGGCCGTAAAACTACCTTTAAAGAACGCTTGGAGATCGTTCAATATACTTTAGCTCATGATAAAGACTACCAAAAGGCGATCGATAAGTATAAAATCTCATACTCTCAAGTCTATTCTTGGGTCAGAAAATTTGAAAAAGATGGCGAAGCTGCCCTTCAAGATAAGCGTGGAAAGACCGTTAAAGATCGTGAATTCGAAACTTTATCCGAAACTGAACGCCTTAAACTCGAGATCTTACGCCTAAAAGAACGAAACGAATATTTAGAAACTGAAAATATCATCTTAAAAAAATTGGACGAGATCGAAAGGAGGAGATAATTCAAGTACCTAAAAAGATCCGTTTTAAAGCTATCAAGGAAGCCTTAGATGATGACCCTAAACTAAATATTAGATCACTATGTAAAATGTTAAAAGTCTCTCGTTCTGGCTATTATCGCTACTTAAGTGCGCCTAAATCAAATCGATGCTTAGAAAATGAATGGCTAAGTGAGATAATCAAAAAGGAATTTCATGCTTTAAAGGGCATATACGGGGCTCGGCGCATCAAAATATTGATCGAGCGAAAATACGGTAAACGTTATAATCTAAAACGCATTAAACGTTTAATGCGCAAATTAGGCATAACTTCATCGATCAGAAGAAAACGCAAAGGTTGTACTAAATCGGGTTATTCAAACTATGAAGAAAATGTCTTAGGCCGAGATTTTACGGCGAAAGCTCCTAATGAAAAATGGGTGACTGATGTAACTTATTTAGAATACGGTTCGGGTCAAAAGGCTTACTTAAGTGCAGTAAAAGACCTGTATGATGGGTATATCGTAAGTTTTGAGATCGGTAAGCGTAACGATAATCGACTTGTCATGCGAACTTTAGAAAAAGCATTTAAGACTTTAGATGAGGTTAAACCACTATTACACAGTGATCGTGGATACCAGTATACCTCAAAAGAGTATGTCTATATAACTTCCAAATATGGAGTAAGTCGAAGTATGTCACGAGTAGCTAAATGTCTTGATAATGCACCAATGGAAAGCTTTTGGAGTCACTTCAAGGTTGAATGTTACAGCTGGAAGAAATATAAAACATATGAAGAGCTAGTCGAAGATATCAACGATTACATCGAGTTCTATAATACACAACGCTATCAAACAAAACTGAACAGCCTAACTCCGGAAGAATACCGAAATCAGGCTGCCTAGGATTTTAATTATTTAATTGTCTACTTGACGGGGCCCAGTGCACAATTTTTAAAGTCCATTTACGACCGTTTTTTGAAGACTTATGTCACAGCCTCTTCTTAATCGACATTAATTTTTACGCTTTTTACCTTTTGCACCCAAGAATAGTGGCGTACATGCAAGGGCAGCTAGTAAAGCGCCTAAGTCCTTGACTTCAGTTTCATCACCTAAAGCAGGTAATTCTGAAGCTACATTGCCATCTTTTTGAGTTGCCAAGCCCTTCGTATTAGAACCTTTTTGCCCACTGTCCATATTCTTTAACATAGTACCGTTATCTTTATTAGACTTAGTACGTCAACCACCACTGACTAAAGTCAGTGGCTTGTGAGCCGAAAATCCTTACAGATTTCGAACCACAATTTGCGTAGATAGGGACAACTTATTTGACCAACCGAGGAAAACCAGGAAATAGAGCGTAAATCCGGGCTGAATAATTCTACGTAAATCTTTATTCAAGGGGGGTC
>NZ_CAQLEL010000157.1:0-3264 GCF_948826705.1 uncultured Ligilactobacillus sp. | reverse complement strand
TTTTAACTTGGTATCAAGCTCATCATTCCATTTAGAACGTGCCGTTTCTAAAGCTTTAGCTACTCGCTTATCCGTATAGCTATCCAAATCAGATTGCGACTCAAATGTTTTATACGGCTTTGCTTGTTCCTCTTCAGTTGCTATTAGGTCTAATACTTCTTCATTATCCATGATGGCTCCTCCTGACTACATACACACGATTTAGGCATAATAAAAGCGCCCACTCACAAGCAAAGCTTCCAAGCACGCGCACCTAGTCATCCATATACAGTTTTATATTTTAACGATCGTTCTTTAACGTCTGCGATCACAAAAAGACAAAATAAAAAGCACTCAACTTACGCTGAATGCTAACATAACTACTTAACTTTGATAATATGTGGCTCGATAGCCTTTCTGACATTTTCTCTCTCTTCGGGAGTGAGCTTCGGCCAGTATAGTTCTTCTGGATCATCAAAATGAAAACACGCATCTTCACCATATTCGTCTGCCATATGGGAAATGAATTCCCTTAATTCATTTTGTTCTTCACCTGTAAGATTATGCCAATTCGTTAGTTCCTTTCCAGTGTAGGAAAATTCTACATCACCGGCAAATATTTTGTATTTTTTAACCATTCAAGCATACCTCGATTCATGATATTTTTAGTGGAACCTGCGTCGATCATATCATATCCCGCAGCTATCGCCAAAATATCATATTGATCATCCATGCTATCACCAGTATCTCTTAATGCTCTTAATTGTTTTATTCTATTTCCGATATTATCTAATTCTTTAATGCCTATTGAATAAATTTCAGATGACATGCCCCACTCTGAAATCAATCCATTAGGTTTAGCATGATTTTTGGCATACAAAATAGCCTCTGTGAAGTATAACCCTCGTCCCTTAGAAGATGACTTTGCTCCCGAAATCATCATTTCACCAAACTTGATATTATCCAAAAATTCCTTAGCAGTCATGTTAGCCGAATCTCTCACACCACGATAAACTTTAGAGCTGGGATCAGAGTATTTTGTAACTTGTTTAGGTAATGCGTCATAACCTAAACGATGATAAACGTGCTTCATAAATCTTGCACGCTCATCATCATACGGTTTTGATTCATCTCTAAATTTATTCTTAGAAATCAGTTCCCACACATCAATACCTGTTTTTTGCTTATAATCATCAAACAAAATATCCATGTTTTCGCCTAGTTGTTTTAAACCAGCATTTGTAATATTGACCAAATCGACTTTGGCCAATTTTAAATTTGGTTCTTCAGCAGGCATGATCGAACATAAGCAATTAGGGTGAAACGGGTACATGTTATACCCTACAACAGCTCTATCATGCCGATATGGCCCACCAGAAGCAGCACGACGACAAATACGACACGCACCACTTTCAAAGCTGATATCGTACCATTCGATACCACCTTGTTTATAGCTATCTAGCTGAACATCACCTTGTACTCTAGCTGTCTCAGTAATCAAAAGACGCCCAACTTGATACGGCTGAGCGTCAAATATTTTCTTAAATTCAGAGATATATTGATTAGGATTCTTTCCTTGTAGGATCGCACTATTTAGCACGTTACCTAAGCGAGCTTTAAGCATTTCAGTGTTATGCCATACGTTATCACTAAACGTCACATAACCATTACCAAGTTTGTATGATGCATTGACAAGATGCTTGACCTTTCTATCATCAAACCTGAGCGTTTGCCCTAAAATACCTGCTTGTCGTCGATATTCATCTAAAGCGACTTTGTGCAAATGCTTGTAAGCTTCATCATTTAACTTTCCTGTCAAATTATCGATCTCAAGGTTGAGCTCCATTTTTAACAGTTGCAAGCGACTTACTCTCATCTTCAAGTTGTACAACTTCAAATCAGCATTAGCTTGCGGTGAGGTATCCATATTTTGCACATACTGCTTAGCCTTGTCAGCAAAACGTTCAACGTCCATTTTATCAGCTAATTTCATAGCTTCAGACATTGTCATGTTGCCGTTTTTAGCATAGCGTAGAAAGTTACGGTTAATGTCAGCTTCAATATCATTTAAAGCTTTACGATACTCTTTCATGATCTCATCGGTCTTACCCGATACGACCTTACGCAATTCTTTAGCATGTTCCTGCTCACGTTTGAGCCAGTACTCTTTGCTATCCATCTACATCACCGTTTTTGCTTTCTTTAGTCGTATTTGAGCGTACTTCTTTATCGTCTAATCTATTTACATTGTTAGCCTGTTTAAAGCTCTCTGTTAGCTTGTCAGAGCTTTGTAGTTGCTCATCTTCTGCTTTGAGATTGCTTTCTTCAGTTTCAGCCGTGGTAAAGTGTGTTAAATCGTATAAAGTCTTACGTGAGATAGGCACGCCTGCATCGATTAACATCGTTACTTCTTCACTTACTGCATATGGTAGATTAGGCGTGTAATCTACTAACACATTAGAATGCTCTTTCTTGGAAACAGATAGATTACTTTCTAAGTTGAACAACAATTCACAACGATCAGCAATCGAACGTTTAAAAGCGTTGATCGTTTGCCCGATAGCTTGTTCAAAGCCAAAGATCTTATACCGCATAGCCACGCCCGTTGTATTGCCAGCAAAGTTTTGATCAGTCATATCTGGAATATTGCTGATGTTAAAAATATCTTTGCGGATACGCTCTTTGTAACTCTCACTAGCAGCACTATCAAATTCAGGGCTGATATATTTAGCGTCAACACTTGTAGCATTACCATTGCGATCGATACCACTTTGAAGACCTAAAATACCATACTGCTGTATCTGCTTTATCAACTCATTTACGTTAGTATTAGTAGTCGAAAAATCACCATTGATGACTAACAATGAATTGATAACATCAGTCATATAGTTGCTCGTATCACTTTCCACTTGGTCGTAAGCATCGATCAACGGCAATACATCTTCATACCATGACGTGCGGTATTTGTTGCTCTGATACTCAACGATCGGCACACCATTATAGAAATGACCATCGGTGTGATCTTCCTGTAAGGCAGCATTTTTAAACGTGCTTGACTTAAAATAAACGATGTTTTTATCGGTATACAGGATCGTCTGATATGATTTCACGCTATCTTTACTGAAACCAACTTCAACGATCCTTACCGCCGCTACTGGTCTGCGTTCGATAGTCGTGTCATAGATCACAAACGTTTCAAACACATTCGCTTGTTTGATCTTATTGCCGTCATCATTCTTATATTGGATGTCGTAAGCACGTCCAAATTTAGCCACATCATACATC
>NZ_CAQLEL010000156.1:0-9326 GCF_948826705.1 uncultured Ligilactobacillus sp. | reverse complement strand
CTAGAAAACGGTACTGTGAAGTGAATCTCAGATGATTTAGCATGATTTTTGTTGTATTGAAATTCGATCCTGCCAGTTCGAGTGTGAACTCTGACCAAGATCTCAAACCCAAATTGTGCTTTACCCATTTAATCCACCACCGAATCTATATACAAAAATACCGTTTTACCAAAAGTTTCTTTGTTGACTACTCGAGTAAGTCCCGATTCGTCCATTGGAACTAAGTCTATCGACGGCAAACGATAATCAGTATAGTCACTCCAAAGACGCTTACCATAAACCAGCTTTTCGCCCAAAATAATTGGTTTGCCTTCGATATCATATAAATCAACAGTGTAAAAATCACCGACTTCGTTGTAATTGATCTGCAGACTGCAGTGATAGTTTCCAAACGATGTATCAAACATCATCGGTAACTGATCTAGTCGCAGTTCATACTTGTATCTTTTTGACATTACTTGACCCTCGCTCTCGCACCGATCGGAATTCTGCGATCTGGCCATTTATTCCAATTTCGCAATGTTTGGATAGGCGTACCATACTGCTTCCACCAGCCCCAATAAGTGTTACCGGCAACGACTGTGACCCATAACCCAGGCGGTGAAGGTGGCGTAATTGGGCCGACGTGCTGAACTCGAACAAAGCTAGATTGGACAGTCTTAGCTTCTTTGAATTTAATGCTGACTTTGATCGCATTTTTAAAGCCACCTTCATCGTAGTCTTTAGTAATATTCTCTAAGATCAGATCACCTTTATAGATAGCACCGTGCCAAAAAAGAACATTGCCGGCAAACTGCCAAGTTATGAGCTGTAGCCATTTGTTGTTGATATCGTTGTGATCTTTTCCAAAAATAAGACCTGTCATCTCCCATTCAATGCTTTCGCGTTGTGTGTGGTCGATGATCGCATCACCAGATTGTATTGAGTACTGTGCTACTTTATTTGTGATCGATTCTTTTTCGCTTTCAGCAAAGATCTCAATCGTTTTCTTTCTGTCGGTTAGTTTACCCATGCTTGCCACCTCCTAAACTTCAGTTGCTGGAAATTGTTGTAACAGCTTTTCACCGATAGCATTAGCGATCACATTAGCTAAGTTTGGATCATCACTCTTACCATTAACGGTCACATTGATATTGAATGTGTTGTTGTTAGTTGTTGAGTTTTGAACGTTAGTATCGCCTTTTTCGACTACAGTATTTTGTCCTGGTGTACCTTTAGCCAACTTGCGTAAGTTAGGCATTTTCAAGTCAAAGCTAGGTGTTCCTTTTTCAAGCTTGAACATTTTCTTTGTGTCTTTAGCATTCAAGACTTGCGTTCCTTCTTCAAGCGGAACATACAAGTTTCGTTGCTTTGGAAATAGCCCAACTAGGCCGTTCTTGAGCTTAAACGCTTCGACAAAGTCAGTGCCTGGCGCATCGTTGACAAGATACATCCCAGCTTTAGCACCGCCATTTGAAGCCCAACTACCGCCACCGGCAGGACTGCTTGTGGTATTGCCAAAGCTTGGCGTGCCGGTCCAAAGCTTGTTGAATGCACTCTTAGCACCAGGTGTACCAGCAGCTGCATTACCATTCTTCTTAACGTTTGCTGTGATCGTTACTGTCTTACTTCTAACAGCATTGATCGCACTTACTAACGCTTGGACTTGGCTAGTTCCATTCACGTTGGCTAAGACTTTAACTGTCTTGCCTTTTAACGTGTTGATCGCAGATGTCAAAGCTTTGACTTTATCTGTTCCGGAAACGTTGGCCATTACCTTTACAGTCTTATCCTTGACCTGTTTTATCGCATTTGATAAACCTTGAACTTTACCTTGTCCGGAAACGTGAGATAAGACTTTAACGCTCTTGCCTTTCACTCGTTTGATATCTGAAGATAAAGCTTTAAGTTTACCGCTACCACTAGCACTAACAGATACTTTAGCGCTCTTATTTTTAAGCTTACTGATATCTTTACCAAGTGCACGAACTTTACCTTGTCCGGACACACTCACAGACGCTTTTGCACGCTTGTTTTTGACCTTCTTCATGTCGTTTGACAAGCGTTTTAGCTTAAATTGACCAGATACACTAGCAGTCACTTTAGCTTTCTTATTCTTGATTTTCTTAAGATCTTTATTGACCTTAGCAAACTTATTTTGTCCAGAAATACTTAGCGATACTTTAGCTTTTTTATTCTTAAGCTTCTTGAGATCCTTGCTAGCCTTTTTGACTTTCTTGTCACCAGAAACTTTGATTGAAGCTTTGGACTTCTTATTCTTAAGTTTCTTCATCGATGAAGCAGCTTTTTTAAGATCCTTTTGACCAGAGGTCTTTATCTTGATTTTCGTATTTTTATTTTTAATGCCTTTAGCAGCCTTATTAGCCTTTTCAAGTGCTTTAGCTGATTTGTTAGCATTAGCCAAAGCTTTTTTACTGCTATCTGATCCAAAGTTTTTACTCTTATGCTTAGGAGTTTTGGCTTTCGGACCTGGCTTAGTCTTATCTAAAGCTTTTCTTGCTTTGGCTAGATCCTGACTAGCTTTAGTAGCTTTCTTAGCACTATCTGCTTCCTTCTTGCGCGAGTTAGCAGTCTTATCTGAAACTCTCTTTGATTCAGAATTCTTTTTTCGACTACCATTTTTACCGGAATTTTTCTTAGGAGCACTTTCTTTCTTAGATGCACCCGTTTTTTTCTTTGGCTCTTTATAAGCTTCACTATTATGATCTTTGTAGTCTTTTTTAGCTTTTTCAAGCGACTTTCTAGCCTTCTCAGCTTCTGACTTAGCTTTTTTGTAGTCCCTGTTATTTTTGACACTTGCTTTTGCTATTTTCTTAGCATTTTCTGGTGTCATATTAGTTCTAAGCGCCTTTGCAAGTTCTTCATCATAAGCTTTCTTCTCAGCGCTTTTTAGTCCCTTATTGGCTTTTTCAGCTTTCTTACTTGCTGACTTGATCTTGTTCGTATCGTCTTTCTTGACTTCACTAGCAAGTTTTTTCTCCCACTTTGCAATGCTTGCCTTATCTCCACTAGAGATAGCGTTGTCCAACTCTAACTGGGCTTCTTGTGCCTTAGATGATGTTGACTTAGCTGCCGCTTCCATCAACCTATAATTTTTCTTAGCTTGTGCCTTATAACCCTTTGCGGCTTCCTGTGGGTTTTCGGCATCAGCACTCATTGCTCCAGTATAAGCATCTTGCCACTGCCGACTGTTGATCCTATCAAGCGCCTTTTGCTGAGCTTCAGATACTTTTTGCGATTGAGACTTTTGCGGTTTCTTACCGTATTTATCGTTAAATTTACCACCAAACCACTCACCAGCCTTGCCACCTAACCAGCCACCAAGTGCACCACCAGCAATCGTCCCTAAAGGCCCAAGTGCTGATCCAGCTGCCATTCCGATTGTTGCACCAACACCAGAACCAACAGCGCTACCAACGCCTTCATGGCGTTCGCGTGATCCAGATTTAGTAGTAGCCATGACATTCAAAGCATCGAGACCAGAAAAAGCAGCATTCAGCATTGGCGCGCCACCTTTTAAGAATCGACCAGCACCAGCAATTCCACGACCTAATGCACTTGCGCCACGTCCCATTGCACTAGCTCCACGACCAACAGCTGAACTAGCAACTGTACTGCTCAAATTACCTAAGTTGATCAGTGCTTTACCCTTGAAAGTATTCCAACGACCGCGACCACTTCGAGTAGTTTGAGCAAGTTCTAAAAGATCTGTTCCTTTTGCGATAAGAGCGTTTGAGCGGGGTGTGGCCACAACTGTTCGGCCGGTATGGTAACGCCCCATACGTGTTGTTTTACCTGGCACATAGTCCATTCCTAAGTAAGGATTGAATTCACCCTTGAATGCTCCCTTACCCCTATGTGGCTTCTTGACTCTACCATTCTTATCACGATAGAAAGTTCCGCCGTTACCATCAGCGTAATCAATGACGTTACCTGCATTATCAAGAATTGGTGATCCCGCTTTTGTTCCAGTTGGACCACCTTTACCATTCACACCAGTTCCAGAACCACCAGTAGTAGCGTTATTCATTTTGTTAGCCGCCGCCATCATTTTATCGGCGGCACCGTTCATTTTAGACGCTGCAGTCATCTCTGGCGCTTTGATGCCGGTGATTTTAGAGATGATCCCACTTAGACCTTTACCAATGACCGGGATCTTACCTAAAATACCCATGATAGGCTGAGCTACCTTTTGTGCGATCCCTGCCATTCCTGGCACCTTACTTAGTCCCCGGATAGCTACTAAAAAGGCTGTAGCTTTACCGGAAGCATTAGATAAGCTTTCACCAATTTCGTTGAACTTTTTGCTGGCACCTTTTGGAATATGCTTGCCTATATCTTTAGCGAGGCCTTTGACACTGTCATATCCTTCTTTGACGCCTTTACCAATGCGCTTGACCTCATCAACAAAGCCTTCTGCGAATTTGCTAGCAAACGGTTTTGTCGCATCGGTTATCGACTTACCAATATCATAGACTTCACGACTTGCTTTTCCGATCGTCTCAACAACTTTAGTAGACGACTTAGCAAGACCTTCTGCCGTTTCAGCCATCTTCTTTTCATTGGTAAAGAAACCACTCAACCTAGAAAATAGCTTACCATCGCCACCAAAAGCCTTATTTAATTGTTCAGCCATTTTCGACAAGTAGTTCCCGGCAAGGAATTTAGAACCATTCTTCATCGAGCGAATAACACCTTCTAAAGAATTGTTCATGTTTTCAGACGCATTCTTTACCCCGTTTAAAGATGCCATCATATGCGTTGCATTAACAACATCTTCACCAGTAAATTCACTGTATTTGTTTTCGCCTTGCACCCAGTCATTGCCTGTACGTTCCTTAAATGCTTTCTTGATGAAATCATCATACAACGGATTAGCAGACAGTAACTGTTGCATCCTTTCGGCAGATAATGCGTCTTGGTCCAAAGATTTTGCTACAGCTTGCACAAAATTTTGCATCTGAGCGTCATTTAACCCACCAGCATCTTGCAGGTTAAGCATATCTTTAGTCAGCATCAAACTCTTTTTCTTGTTACCGGCAGTAGAAACACCATCCCCAGTAGCATAAAAAGCTAACGCTGCATCTGATACCATCGCATAGTCATTACCTGCACTAAGCGCTAATCCTTGAAGGTCACGAGTCATCTTTCTAGAAAACTTTTGAGCTTCTTTTGCAGACATTTCCTTGCCTAAAA
Source organism: uncultured Ligilactobacillus sp. (assembly GCF_948826705.1). Classification (NCBI taxonomy): domain Bacteria; kingdom Bacillati; phylum Bacillota; class Bacilli; order Lactobacillales; family Lactobacillaceae; genus Ligilactobacillus; species uncultured Ligilactobacillus sp. Next base: position 4,130 of record NZ_CAQLEL010000156.1, on the reverse strand, counting down.
CTTTAGCAACAGATTGGGCATTAGTAGACCACGCAACTTGCGATGTCTGTTGTTCTTTGATGTAATCAAGGCCACCAGCAAAAATATTTTTGATACCTTGACCAGCCGACATTACAGCTTCAGCACCAAGATTTCCCAGCGTATACGCACCGAAAGCTTCTTTGAATGCTGATCTTATTTTTCCTGGCTCTTTTTCTTGTTGCTTGGCTAGGGATAACTGTTCTTGCGCTACACGTTTAGACGCTTGTGCGGCTTGTTCTCGTGCTTGTGCTCCTTGCTTTGCAGCATTAGCACTTTCTTTTTCAGCTCTAGCAACATCTTTAGCTGCGTTGGCTAATTCACGTTCAGCACTAGTAGACTTCTTGATCGATGCAGAAAGATTATCTGCACTACGATCAGCTAGCTTCAGTCCTTCTCCAATTTTTTTACCGGCTAAACTTCCGTCGATTTGACTAGCGCGCTTTAGTTCTGCATTCAACTCATCAGCTTTAGCCTTAGCCTTATTTAAGCCTTCAGACGCCTTTGTGCCAATATCGGATAAGTTTACCCGGTCAACATTTTTAAGCTCTGTCGTGAGTTTTTCTGCAGCATTCCCAGCCTTTTTCAGACCATCGCTTGCCTTATCGCCAACATTTGACAAATTGACATTCTTAACATCTTTCAAGTTAGCTTCTAATTGTTTGGCTTCAGCTTGAATTTTATTGAGATCATTAGCCATTCCACTGAATCCACTAGAATTACCTTTGCCTAAAGAGCTTAGGGCCTTGTCGATGCTTTTTAGCACAGACTCAGCTTTCTCAAGCTCAGACAAGCCAGTTACTTTGATATTTGCTTCGATCGTTGCTTTATTCGCCATCTAACCCTAGCCCCCTTTGTAATTCTAGTTTTTTATTAGCAACTTCATTTAATAATTGGATCTCAGCCATAGTCGCTTTATCCATTTCAGCTTTAGTTGCGATCCCCATCATGACCGGAAACCACAACATTTCTTGATCTTCGAACTGTTTTTTGATAACTATTGGAGATTTTTTAGCTAATCCGTTCTCCAAGAAACAAGTCCATCGCGTCAAATAATTCTTCTAACCCCGGACGATCGTTCATATCATCTAATTCAAGTTTTTCACTGACAACGATATTTTGTAGATATTCGTTATACAAGATAGATTTAGCAATCTGACCGTTAGCCATTCGTGCGTTGTCTAACATTTCGTAAGCTTTCATCACGCCTGGGAATTGGAATGTATACTTCCATTCAAAGCCATTTTCATCAACGAATGTCCATTCTTGGTTATTACCTAAGCGGTCCACCTTTTGTGGTTCGATCTTCCCTACAACTTTTGTTTGCTTTTCTTCTGCCTTTGTCATTTTCTTTTCCTCCAAATATTTTTTATTAGCTTAATGCTAAAAACGCACAAGGGAGTCGAACCCTTGCGCGCTGATTTTCTATAAGACTTCTACTTGCATATCGAGAACTTCGATCGTGTAAGTACGTTTTGGCGTTTCCTTACCGAATGCTGCATCAGCTGGCTTAGAGATGATGCACTGTGTCCCAGAAATTTTTTCGTATGGTGTTGTTGCGACCAGTGGAAATACCTTGTTAGTATTTGCCAACTGGTTCAAACGTTTGTGATCAACTGAGTTTCCAGATAAATTGACTGTGATCTGACCTAAGCGATTGTTGTTGATCGCGATCGATGGCCAGCCTTGCGCATCAACTGCAGTCCGGACACGCTCTTCTTTGACCGTAACATTGAACATATCACCGTCCTGGAAATTTTGAACCACACGTCCATCGATCGAAAGATGAACGTCTTTAGCGTCGTAAATATATCCTAATTCATTAGCCATTATGAGTTACCTCCTACAAATTGATTTGACCGTTGACTGTCACAGAATGAATAGCCCCGGAACGCGTATAACTGAAGCTCAAACCATTGTATTTGCGTTGAGCGATATCTGATTGCGGTGTATTAGCACGCGAAACAGTGCGGACTTGGAATTTACCGGAACCAGTTTCTTCGTTTACTAAAATAATCCCATTTGCGGTTGCTTGGTTAAGAACTGTCGTCACTGTTGCATCGATCTGTGCAATACCTACAGCGTCAAACGTGATCTTGCGTGAAGTCGATAAGAGTTTTTGTAACTCTGTTTCGATCGTAGCTTTGATCCAATCATCACCATGCAACGCATCGATAAACTCACCAGAAAGCGTGAAGCCTTCTGAAGTTTGTTGAATTCCCGACTTTTCAACGTATGTGAAGATCTTATTTGAATGTAACTTCTTGATGTTCGTTACAGACAGATCTGTCGTTTCCACGCCACCGATCTGACGGAATTTCCAAGTGATAGAACCCACTTGTTCGTTACCTAAAGCGCCGATCAAAGCCCCAGCACCAAATAACGCCTTAGCTTCAGTCTTACCTGATGCAAAAACGATCACACGTTTCACACCTTCAAAGTGCTCAATAAATTCGGTCAATTTGTTAGTTACAAACTCTGTTGTCGCCGGAACTCCAACGACAGCAAAACGTTCTGATTGACCGTCTAAATAATTAGCTAATGTCACAACATCTTCTTGTGCACTTTCGCCGACAACTGTTGCAAATTCCCAGCCTTCAGAGTAATAAGCTGCAGTTGCTGCTGCAATACTTTCTGAATATGTGATCACGACAAGCTTTTCGCCGTGATATTTTTGCGCAAAATAGCCTTGTGCTACAGCTAACAAGTCTGTATTTTGAGCAAAATCTTCTTGCACGTCACCTAGCGTGTAATACGATTTGACGTCTGGTGTCTCACCTTTAGTAAAAATAGCCAACACACCCATGTTGACCGGTGTTGAAGGTTGATCCACATTAAGCTTTACTGTGATATCTGATAATGTTTCACTCATTTGTTATCTCTCCTTTGTTCAATTCAATATCTAAAATTTCGCCTGTTCCTTCGCCTACATAGCTTTCTTGCAAGCGCAAACGACAATCAAAGCCCGCCATATACGCATAAGCATTAGTCTCAGCAACTGATCGCAACTGCATTTCCATACGCTCTACTAGAACGATGTTTTGCTTTTCAAGTTCATCTTGAGTCAGCTGATCACCAAACTTTTCACGTAATTCGTTTGCTTTGATCAAACAATCAAGCTTTGATTTGTCATAAACTGTGAACGATAAGATAGCTTCAAACACGCCGTCCTCTTCAAGAAAACTTTGTGGTAATTTGGGGCTGATAATATCGATCGCAACGTACGGCGGAACAGGCGCTTTACCATTCGCGTTCAGGTCGACCATCGTCAGTCCCATCCGGTTCTGGATCAGTCGACTGAACGTTCGATACAGGATCCTGTAATCGTAAGCTGTCACTTTCGTTTTCCTCACTTTGCATATAATACATATAGACGTTTGAGTAATTGCTTAGATCTTGCACGTTGACAACACGATAGAACTTGCCTTTTTGTTTGACGATCGTCTGAGTTGGAAATTCATGCGTCGAAAGCCAGATCGCGTTGTACTGTTCCATTCGTCCAACGTCTTTTAGCAAGCTAACGATCGAGTACTGGCCAATCAAGTTATTTGGCACAAAAGGCTCAGTCAGTTCGATCGGTTCTAACTCGACACGCTTTGCTTCCCCATCGATCCACACTGTTTCATCTGATTTTGGATAGACTGTTAAATCGACCGCAAACATGTCTAAAACAGCTTTGAAATCTAAATACATTAGCTTTCCCTCCAATCGATCGCACCATACATTTCGCCCGTATCAATAAGCGTTTTGCTATGACCTTTCTTCTGAACGGTCCCTGGTGCGTTGGGCGTAAATCCACCAGAAGCGATCGTTCGTTGAATACTCATGACCATGAACTTACCTAAACGCTCACTGATGTTTTCAGCTGGACCACCTTCCAAAACTTGTGCAATGAATGGAGCAATGAAGTTCGCATACCGAGCTTCATTTTCATAAAGCGCAGTACGTAAAAAAGGACGTGCCGGTATTCCTCGACTCGTCCCATATTCATTCCAAATTGCTTTCTTTTCGTTCATCCCATCAAATAGTCCAGCCTCAATAGTTTTACCATCGATTTTTTTCAGTTCAGCGATCGTCTTATCAAGTCCAAAATCGCCAGTCACACTTCCTGT
>NZ_CAQLEL010000155.1:0-13334 GCF_948826705.1 uncultured Ligilactobacillus sp. | reverse complement strand
GAACGGTAACGCCCAATCTTTCAGCCATTTCTTTTGGTTTTAATATCGCCATAATATCTACCTCACATTTCATCTTTTTTGTAGATATTATATCGCGTTTGATTACATTTTAATATATTTTGATTAACAGTTATTTCCTCCCAGTTGATCGGTGATTTTTTAAAATAATATTTACGGTCATGTTCATTTATCGGACGTAAAACACGACAGGGGACGCCTACAGAAACGACATTAGCGGGCAGATCTTTGGTGACGACACTACCAGCGCCGACCACAGTGTTATCGCCGATCGAAATTCCAGGCAAGACGATCACACCTGCACCGAGCCAACAATTTTTACCGATGTGGATCGCTTGATTATGTTGATACCCTTTTTCTCTTAATTCAGGTAAGATCGGATGCCCTGCAGTCGCTAGTGTCACGTTAGGTCCAAACATTGTGTGATCACCCACATAGATATGAGTGTCATCAACAACGGTCAAATTGAAATTGGCATAGATGTGGTCACCAAAATAACAATGCTTACCACCAAAATTAGCATGAAATGGTGGTTCAAGATAGCAATTTGGTCCGATCTTGCCAAACATTTGTTGCAATAAAGTCTGACGCTTGGTTTGTTCATGGGGACGAGTCTGGTTAAATTCATAGAGCAGTTCTAAACAAGCTGTCTGTTCGGTCATGATCGTTTCATCATTTGGTAAATACAACTCACCAGTGTGCAATTTTTCGCGCATTTTTTTGACCTCCACATAAAAATATTTTTTAAAATTATACGCTTTCATAGTTGGAGAAACAAGTATTTACACTGTTATTTTTAAAATTTGAATTAATTTTCTTGTTGTCTTTTAATTTTTAGTGTGATAAACTCTGACTTATCAAATTTAAGTGAGGCGAAAAAAGATGAGAACTGCAACTAAACAACTGCAAACTAACAATAGCATTATTATTATTCGGATCATTTCTTAGGTGGTGCGGATAGTTTAGCTTGTCTGCATCACCGTGGTGCAGACAGGAGCAGACTCAACTTTTGGGCGTAGCGACTGTTTGTCAAAATGGTCGCTACGCCTTTTTTGTAGCTTAAATTAAAAAGGAGGGACACAGAGCAGATATTAGAACTACAGATCACATATTAAAAGGGGAGGAATTTGATCATGATGGGATCAGAAACAAAATTATCAGAAACAGAAGTTGTTAGAAGTTCAGTCAAGACGGTGATCTTGGCTTCGATGATCGGAACAGCCGTCGAATTTTTTGATTTTTATGCGTATGGAACAGCTGCGGCAGCGTATTTCCCCAAAGTCTTTTTTCCACAGATGACGCCATTACTGGCGACCGTCTTGAGTTTATTGACATTTGGGGTCGCATTTGTGGCTCGACCGGTGGGATCATTTTTATTTGGACACTTTGGGGATAGTTTAGGGCGTAAGAAGACTCTAGTATTATCGATGCTAGTTATGGGAGTCTCAACGATCTTGATCGGTTTTTTGCCAGGTTACAGCAGTGTTGGAGTCTTGGGGGCGTTGTTGCTATGTGCTTGTCGTTTTGTCCAAGGGATCGGACTTGGTGGTGAGTGGTCTGGCGCCGTTTTAGTGGCGACTGAAAACGCACCTGCGGACAAGCGTGCTTTATATGGGGCTTTTCCTGAAGTTGGAGCTCCGATCGGCTTTTTCTTATGTAACGGTCTGTTCTTTGTTTTAGAGAAAACTTTGACGGCACAGCAGATGTTAGCTTTTGGTTGGCGCGTACCGTTTTTGGTGTCAGCGGTCCTAGTCGTGATCGGACTTTATGTGCGACATCATCTGCAAGAAACACCGCTTTTCCAATTAGCGCAAGAAAATGATACGACGACCAAGACACCATTGAAGGAATTATTTTCCGATTACTGGAAAGATATCGTCAAAGGAACATTTATCATGGGGGGAACATATGCGATGTTTTACACTTTGACGACCTGGTCTTTAGCATATGCGACGACAGCTTTAGGCTTTAGCCATTCTGAGATGTTGTTATTATTGATGGGAGCGATCATCGAATTTGCGGTCTTGATCATGACGACTTCATTGTTAGCTGATAAGATCGGACGCAAGAAAGTATTGTTGACTGCTACAGTTGGCTTAGTCGTCTTTTCCTTGGTCTTTCCGTATTTTCTAAGTGGACAGCATAATTTAGTGGGCATGTTGTTGTTTTTAGGGGTCGGATTTGTCATCATGGGGACGTTATATGGACCTGTGGGGGCTGTTTTACCAGAGCTTTTTCCGACAAAAGTTCGTTACTCAGGAGCTGGGATCACATATAACCTAGCAGCAGTGGTGGGCGCTGCTGTAGCTCCGTCGGTAACGACTTGGCTGATCGCACGTTTTGGCGCGCATGCAGCGGGGCTGTATATGTTTGTCTTAGCTGTGGCCTCAGTTGTAGCTTGGCTGACCACAAAAGAGACAAAAGATGTCGACTATACTAAATAAAGATCGAAAAAATACTTGCCTTGTAGTTAACTTCATTGTTTATACTAAACGTAATAAAAAAGAAGGGTATGAGATAATGATGACAAAGAGCAGTATTTTTACAGTAGTTTTAGTAGTATTATCTGGGATCTTAGGTTTTTGCACAAATGTTTAGGCAGATATCGTGCGATCAGAACGAAAAGAAGCTTATCCAGAAGGATATGATAATTACGCTCGGGCAGCTGATAGTGAACGTAAAAAAGATCCACCCAGCGATCAAAGATAACATTCCGTTTACCACTAGCATGAGCGATCCAATGAATGCTTCGATGAATGCTACGCGCAAGCTAGCCAAAAAAGATGGCGCCCAGATCAAAAATGGGGTCCGCCATGACGATAATGAAGTACAACTTGAGCGTTTTTTACGTAAAAATGGTTTATTAAAACAAAATTAATTTATACTGGTGAGGCTGTGATATAAGTTTTCAAAAAAGAATACTTATGTCACAGCTTCTTTTTGCGTGAAAAGAAAGTTGTTTTCATGGTATTGTTACTTAAAAAGCGAAAGGAATACGATGGAGATGATGACTTTAGAGCAGCAATTGTCAAATTTAGCTAAAGAAGGCTGGGATAAGCGCAGTTTACGTTATTACCGGCAAAACTGCCTCAAACAAGCTAGCGTATCAATGACTTGTTGGCAAGCGATCCATGAAGTTGGAACGCCACTATATACAAAGATGCTGAAACGTTCTTTGTTGCCAGCACGCTTGAAAATACAGTTAGTGTTGGATCATTTAGGAGCATATGTGGATGAACATAACTTTTTACAGCTTGCCCCGATGGCTAGATATCACATTTGGGCTGACCTTTCACCATTAGCTGAATTTAATGTGCTTTTTAGAGCATTAGTCTTGCAATTATATGGAAGATCTCCTAAAAATAGTCAGCCGTTAGCTCAAGAAAACTCTGATTTTGCTCGACGGTTAAATCTTTTCCGGGGTCATATCGATCGGCAAGCCATCAGTTATTTACGGCAGACATATCCGTTTTTGCCCAATGATTTTTGGCGTTTAGCAGTTTATGCCAAGCAATGTGGAGTGGAGCTGGATTTTGAGACTGGGGCAAATTATCACAATCGTCACTTAGCTGAACAAACTGATTTTGTACCAGAAAATATGAAGGTGCAGCTGGCTAAAAATTCGAGCTATGGATATTTTTCGCGTTTCAATGATGCACGAATGGTGGAATTTATCATCAATATCGATACGCTGGAGTTTGTCAGTCAGTGGAACGTGATCAAACAGGAAAAAACAGGTGGATTTTGTTCAGATCCTAAAAAATACAAGATATCAGAATTGCGGGCTTTGGCAGATACTGAATCTTTTAATTATGGGATCCCACATGGAAAAGGGCGAGTACCATGGCGCTATCGCTATTCGCATGGCAATCTTGATGGTGTCAATCCACTTGAATCTGATCTACGTAAGCAGGCCAAAAAGTTTTGGCACGCAGATAGCGATGCTAGAAAAGAAGTAAACGGTTATGGAGACCTCGTTAACAGTAATGGTATCGCTGACATTTTATGTTGGCAAAATGTTTCACGTGAAAATCGCTTAGCACTATATCGTGGCTACACCAATTGGTTATATCAGACAAAACGATCATCTACGGGGATATCTCACTATTATGCTTTACATAGTAGTGGAGAGGATATATAATCGGGGGTGTAGGAGGATGAGCTGATGAATAATTCACAACTATTAAAAGGAACGTTGGAGGGCTGTGTCTTATTAGTGATCAGCCAACAAGAAGTTTATGGCTATGAATTAGTCACTAAGCTACAGCAACTAGGTTTTTTTGAGCTCAGTGCAGGGACAGTCTATCCGCTTTTGCAAAAATTAGAAAGACAAGGCTGTTTAAAAAGTCAGTTACGTGCTTCAAGTGAGGGACCAAAGCGAAAATATTATTACTTAACTACTAGTGGTCAAATTCAGATCCAAAATTTTATTAAGGATTGGCAACAACTTACGGCGACAGTGACAGCGGTCATCGAACAGACAGGGGGAAATGAAGATGGAGCCATTGATCGAAAAAAATAACCAGTTGCGTGAAAAGTTAACGCGTGAGAATCAAAAATATTATGAAAAACTTTTGGTATATTTACGGGTAAAAGGTAAAGATGAGGTAGCAACAGAAGCGGTGTTGTTAGAGATCTTACAAGATATGCTCGAAGCGCAAGCAGAGGGGCAAACAGCAAAACAATATTTTGGCACTGATCCTAAAGTGGCAGCAGATGAACTATTAGCTGAAATAAATGCTGATAGGAAAGAAAACTTAAAAGAAAAGTCGAGTCTGAGCGTATTCATCTTTTGTCTGCTAACATTATTAGCGTTTATGCATACTGAGATCAATGTTATCGAATATATTATTGAGATGGTCGGGATGATCATTTTACTCAATATCACGCTTACTTTGCTGGGCAATGATGCTTTCAAACGTGTCCCGTGGCGTAGCTATTTAGGCATGGGTGTAGCATTTATAGTCTACGTAAGTGTGTTGCTATTGAGTGATCATTTTACTCCAAAAACTTTGATCTATCCTCTTGGTACCGCAATATTGTGGGGGATCGGGCTGGTATTTGTGATCTATTTGATGTTGTATTTTAAGTGGCCTGATTACTTTGGTAGTGGACTTTTCTACACTGGAGCCTTAGCTTTTGCGGCTACGTTAGTTCATCTACCACTCACAAATAATATCTTTCAAACACTTTGGGGCCAAGTAAGTTTGATGGTGATGTTTGCATTGATCTTAATATTCAAAGCATTCAAATTCAAAAAATAAATTTAAACTCTGCCATCTATAGCTGAAAATGGCCTAGCTTAGGTATTTGAGTATTTTAGCTGGTGGATCAGGTGCTTTGAGTGGCTAGCAAGAAAAAAGAAGAGATCTGATAAGTGGTCACTGAATGTTGATATAACAAAAGAGGAGCTGAGACTCATAGAGTTTCAGTTCCTTTTTTGGTCTAGTTATTTAACAAATAGTGGTAAAGGTTATGATCAATATCTTTGTAAGGGCAAAAAATGATCTTTATTTCGGGATGTTTAGCATGAAATTTTTCAGTGGTATCAAGTGCGATCTGAGCAGCTAATGGGCTGGGGAAATTTTTATGTCCAGTCCCTAGACTACAAAAAGCGATCGAGCGGAGACCATTTTCTAACGCTAATGTCAAAGTGGCTTCATAACAAGTAGCTAGTTGTTGTTGGAGTTCTAATGTCGGCTCGCCCGTAACTTTAGGTGCTAGTGCATGAATGACGTGTTTTGCTGGTAGATGGTGACCAGCGGTGATCCGAGCTTGACCAGGCTTTAGATGAGTGTGTTGCATCACCAAAGCACATTCTTCACGTAATCGACTCCCAGCTAGAACGTGGATCTCATTGTCCAAACAGATATGTTCTGGTTCAAAGCATCCAAGCATTTGGTCTGAAGCAGAATTGACGATCGCATCGACTTTTAGACATGTTAGATCTCCTTTGGCTAAATATATTCCAGATTTATATTCAGTCAGATCGCTTAGTTCAATGTGGCCACGCTTTTGCCAGATGAGATCTAACAAGTGATCTTCTTGTTGTAAGTAATGTTTGGGTAAGTCTCCTGGCTGGCGTTTAGTTACAAGTTGTCGCCAGTAAGCAAATTGGGCTGAGAGATCAGCTGGAAAAGGCCCGGTTGGTGCAAGTTTAGTGATCAATTCGGGTAAGAGTTCGGTGATTTGCATAAAATATATTCACTTCCGTTACAGATTGGCGGTCCTTTTTTGTTTTAAGCCGTCACTTCATTATAGAAAAATTTTTGTGGATTTTACAATGGATAGGTCTGAGCTTTTTGAGAGTAAAGCTCCTGCCTCAAAGCAAGTGAGATATTTTAGGATAAAAAGAAGCCCACCCGAATTTTTTTAAAGATTCGGGTGGGCTTCTTGTAGATAAGGTCTATGTCACAGCCTCTCATTTAGCTCACTTAGTTTTTTCGCTGAGGATCGTACCATCATCGGCATTTAAAACGAGTTTGATCTTTTTATTATTATCTTGCAATTTTACTTTATAGACTGTTTTGCCATTTTCGATATCGAGTTTGATCTCACGCAATTTAGCTGAGCTGTATTTTTCTTTGGCCTTCTTTTCAGCATCTTCAAGTGAAAGTTTAGGTGTCGCTTGGCTCAATTGGACATCTTCTTTATCATCGCTGATATCTTCTGTGCTATGTTTGATAACTTTGCCACTGTTGCCGTCGATCTTGTATTCTTTTTCGATCTTATCGTCTAAGATCGTAACTTCATAGACGGGCTTGTTTTTCTTGTTTTCAAGTTCGATCTGAGTGATCTTACCGGCTTTGGCTTCTTTTAGAGCTGTTTTTGTTGCTTGCTCAAAGCTGACCTTAGCACTGATATTTTTGTCAGTACTATCCGCTAAAACAGTAGCTGCTGGTAAAACGCTAGCACCCGTCAAGGTCAGGCCCGCTAAAGCGAGCAAGACTTTTGTTTTTAAGTTGTTCATTTGTGATACCTACTTTCTTTATTTGATGTCTTTAGTATAGGATCAAAAGATGAACACAAGATGAATAGCGGATATATTTACAAATTAATTTTGTTAAGTTAGGCTAAAGGTAGATCGTGGAGGAAATAAGGATGAGAATTTTACTAGTTGAAGATGACCGCGTACTGAATCGTAGTTTAGTAAAGTTGTTAAAAACACAAAATTATAGCGTTGATCCTGCTTTTGACGGTCAGGAAGCGTTAGATCACCTGTTAGGAGCAGAGTACGATCTGATCATTTTAGATGTGATGATGCCACGGATGGATGGCTTTGCTTTTATCAAAAAATTACGCACACAAGGAGATGAAGTTCCAGTTCTCATGTTGACGGCCAAGGATTCCTTAGCTGATCGGATAACAGGGCTTGATCTAGGTGCAGATGATTATTTGGTAAAACCATTTGAGTTTGAAGAGCTGTTGGCTCGGATCAGAGCAATGCTACGTCGAAAAAAGCGTGATGTTTTGAGCGATACAGTCCAATTAGGCGATATAACGCTAAATATTGCCAAAAAGCAGGTGAAAAAAGGTACTGCTTTGATCGAATTAACGGCTAAGGAATATGAAGTACTGGAATATTTATGTCGCAACCGCGGACAGGTCTTGACAAGAGACCAGATCCGTGAGCATGTGTGGGGCTTTGAATATGAAGGTGAGTCAAATATCATTGATGTGATCATCAAAAATATCCGTAAAAAGACAAAAGATCCAGCTTTGATCAAGACAAAACGAGGGTTGGGCTATGTTGTTAAAGAAGCGTAAAGGGAGTATCGTTTATAGAGTCACACTTTGGTATAGTGTGTTTATCGTGATATTTTTTGCCTTGATGTTAGGTGTAGCTTATGTGATCGGTGTTAATTTAGGTGATAGCAAAGGTCAACAAAAATTGCAACATTCCGCATTGGAATTTAGCCAAGAGATCGATGATTATGAAAACTTTGATGATGGGATCTATTATGTGATCTATAACAAAAATGGTCAGCGCACCCGCGGAAGTCTGCCACGTGGCTTTGATACTAAGCTTGGTTTTACTGATGAACAATTAAAAGAAACGACAAGTGGCAATATAACTTATCAGTATTTTGATGTTAAGATCAAAGATAGTAATGAGTGGCTCCGTGCGATCCGGATCAAAGGAGGCTTGAGCCATGAATTAAAAATGTTTTTGCTTGCTCTTTTTTTGGTCGCTCCCTTTTTAGTCATAGGGGTCGTTTTCGGAGGATATCGCATTTTAAAAAAAGCGATCGCTCCAGTAGATAAACTCAATCAAACAGCACAAGCGATCACTTTGAGCCAAGATTACTCTAAACGGATCACGGTTTCCAAACAAAATAATGAATTGAGCCGTCTAGCGTTGACTTTTAACACGATGTTAGCTTCGATCGAGCATTCATTTGAACGAGAACGTCAATTTAATAACGATGTATCACATGAGTTGCGCACACCATTAGCTGTTATTTTAGCCGAAAGTGAGTATGCCACTAAATATGCTAAAGATGAGGCTGAACTCAAAGAATCAGCGCAGATCATCAGACAACAAGCGATCATGATGAAAAACTTAGTCGATCAGATCTTGGAATTGACTAGATTAGAAAACGGACAAACATTCAAGAAAAATAAGCTCGATCTAGCCCAATTGGTCCAAGAGCGGGTGACTGCTCAGCAAAAGATCTTTGAGCAACGTGGACTTGAGTTGACATGTGAGATCACAGAGCAGCAACCTTATCTAGGCGATGAGCTTTTATTGAAACGGGTAGTGGATAATCTGTTGAGCAATGCTTTAAAGTTTGCCAAAACAAGGGTCAGTGTCACTTTAACTAATAATGGTCATGAACATCTTTTGACGATCAAAGATGATGGACCAGGGATCGCTTTAGACCAGCAAGAAAAGATCTGGCACAAATTCTATCAAGTGCAGACCGCTCGGAACAAAACAAGCACTCAAGGTGTTGGGCTAGGCTTAGCATTGGTCAAAAATATAGTTGAACTTCATGGTGGGCGGATAACGGTCATTTCTCAGCTAAATAAGGGCACAGAGTTTGACCTTCGTTTACCCGATAATATAAAAGATCAGGGGGAAATGACATGATATTTGTAACTTCAGATACGCATTTTTTTGATGAACACCTCTTGGGGATCACTGATTTTGCCAAAAGGCCATTTTTAACGACTTCGATGATGAATGAAGCGATCATCGAGGCTTGGAACAAAGTCGTTGGTCCTAACGATACGGTCTATCATCTAGGTGATATTGCAGTCCATTTTGTCCGTCCAGAAAAAAAGTCGCATCAAGATGTTTTTGATGTCTTGCAACGTCTCAATGGAAATTTAGTTTTGATCAAAGGTAATCATGATAGTCGTGCGCTCTTCAAATATCTAGCTAAGCATAATTATGAGGTCAATGGGCACCCTAAGTTTAGCTTTCACGATGTTGGTGCTTTGATCAAATACGATCACCGCCAATATTATCTGACACATTATCCGATGATGTTAGGGATCGCACCTAAGATCATCAATTTACATGGTCATATCCATCATTACGCTGTCAATGCTAAGGAAAATATCAATGTTGGAGTGGATTCACCAGAATTTGATTATTTGAAAACTAAGCCAAAATTTGGCCAGCCACTTTCAATGGTACAAGTTGAAGCGATCGTTGAAGCTAAGAAGGATGATTATTTAAAGAGACGATGAAAAAAGTAATAAAAATATTTCTTGGACTGTTATTATTTTTTATCTTTAGTCCACAAACTGTCCATGCTAAGACAAACATCCCAACGTTATTCGTGCATGGGTGGGGCAGTAGTTATCGTGCTGAAGAAAAAATGGTCAAAGCAGCAGTTAAAGCTGGTGTGACAAAAACAGTCGTCAGAGTAAATGTTGACATCTATGGTCAAGCACATCTACAAGGAAAGCTAACATCGAGGGCTAAAGATCCCTTGGTCGAAGCGAATTTTGAGAACAATAAAAATGTCAATGCTGTAATGGAATCACAGTATCTAAAGGCGGTCATCCAACTTTTACAGACTAAGTATCACTTTGAGAAGTTTAATTTTGTCGGTCATTCGATGGGCAATTCAGCGATCTTGTATTATTTAAGGGATAATGCAGACGATCGAAGTTTGCCCAAATTAAATAAGCAAGTCGCTTTAGCCGCATTTCCCAACGGCCTAGTTGATGAGATGCCTAAAGATGTGACGCTTGGTAAAGATGGAAAGCCTAGTGTGACTGCTGGAGACTTTGAGAACTTTTTGAGCTTAAAGACGACCTATCCTAAAAATGCGCAGGTGCTAAACATCTATGGAAATATTTTAGATGGTAGTGACTCGGATGGACCAGTTCCGGTCAAGTCAGCTCAGACCTTGCGTTATTTAGTCAGTCCAAGGGCTAAAAGTTATCAAGAAAAAGAGATCCGTGGTAAAATGGGCCAACACAGTAAATTACACGATAATGTACAGGTCGAGCGCTTGTTGCTCAAGTTTTTATGGGGGAAGTAAGTAATGAACAATTATATGTTTGATTTTGATGGTACTTTGGCTGATTCGGGAAAAACAGCTGTTTTAGCAACGCAAAAGACATTTGCTGATTTCGGTCTGGTCGAACCAAGTAGTGATCAGATCCGAGGCTATATGGGGATCCCGATCGAAAAGTCTTTTCCACTGCTAGGAGCGACCAAAGATTTGGATGAGATGTTTGATAGTTTTCGGCAAAATTATCAAACCTTAGAAGCTGACAATGTCAAGTTATATCCTAAGATCAAAGAAGTATTAGCTAGACTAAAGGAAAATGGCAAACAGATCTATGCGGTCTCAAGTAAACATAGTGAAGCGTTACGGCGCAATTTAAAGCTGTTAGGGATCGTTGAGTACTTTGATGATCTAGTTGGTTCTGATCAAGTAAAACACTATAAACCAGCCCCAGATGGGATCGAGCTTTTGTTAGAACGCTATGAGCTTTCCAAAAAAGAGACTGTCATGATCGGTGATGCGATCTATGATATTCAAATGGGACATGCTGCGGGCGTCAAAACAGCAGGTGTTTTTTGGGGGGCTTTTGATTGGGACGCTGTCTTAGAGCAGAAACCGACATTTACGTTGATGAAAGTAGAACAATTACTTGAAATGTAGTTTTGAAAATGCTGTCTGGATGCTGATCTTAGGCAGTATTTTTTAGTTTTATAGGGAATATAAAATTAAATTTAGGGCTATTATCGAAGAAGACTTCCAGGTTATAATAAATTAAGTAGCACAAAACCAAAAGGGGGTAGAAGATGTTAGCATCTACTTTTGTTTTATTGCTAGTATCGATCTTTAGTTTGATGGTCTCGCGGATCTTCCCGCGAATATCAGTCAACTACGTGAGTACATTTATCGGGATCTTATGTGGTGTGATACCTTTTATCGATCATAGGATCGAAGAATTCCACTCTGAGATCTTTATGCTGTTGATCATTGCACCGTTACTATTTTTTGAGGGGTTTGCGACACCTTTTGGCAACCTCAGACATAAGTTAAAGCAGATCATAGGGATCACGGTCGTAATGGTCTTGTTGAGCACAGTCGTTGCAGGAGTAGCATTACATTTAGCTGTAGGTGTAAGTTTGCCGTTAGCTTTTGTGATGGCAGCGATCAGTACACCAACGGATGCTACTGCGACTTCATCTGTTTCGATGGGCTTGACGATGCCTAAAAAACCCAGTGAGTATCTGCGGTTAGAGTCGCTTTTTAATGATGCTTCAGGATTGATCTTATTACAAGCTACTGCTTTGTGGCTCGTCAATGGACAATTCAGCTATCAAAAAACAGCACTTGATTTTTTGGTCTCAGCTCTAGGGGGGATCTTTGTCGGGGTGATCTGTTGCACGATCGTTATGTTGTTTCGGCAACGTCTTTTACGGACTTTGGTCGATAGTTTGACAGTCCAACTGCTCTTGTATGTTTTGACCCCATATATCATCTATTTGATCGCTGAAGAGTTACATGTTTCTGGGATCTTAGCTGTAGTTGTTGCCGGGATCATGCACAACAGTGAGGCGCGCGTATCGCTATTTGTTGATGCACGGCTTTCTTTTATCTCTCGGAGCGTAACTGATATCATGAATACGATCTTAAACAGCATGGTCTTTGTCATTTTTGGGATCATGGTAGTCCGAGTGATGCGAGAGTATCTTAGTCTTCAAAATATTGCGATCTGGGGGCTCAGTGGAGTCTTGTTATATATAGCTGCACTTGTGGTCCGCTATCTATATGCTCGTTATAAGTTGAAAGAGACTACTAAAAATGCGGTTGTTTTTGCATTAGGTGGAGTTCATGGCGCTGTGACCTTGGCATTGGTCTTTTCGTTACTTGATCTAGGTGTTTCGGGGAATGAGTTTAGCTTGATCTTGATGGCTGAATTTATTTTGATCATCTTAAGTATGCTAGTCCCAACGATCGTTTTTCGCTTTATCTTGCCTAAAAAGCAAAACGATGCTACGATCTTAGCCAACGTTGCCCGGATCCGGCATGAGATGGTCGAAGCAGCGATCAAGGAAGTCGATAAGATGCACCTACCAAAGAGAGCTAAAGATGTTATCTGTATGTATCTACGAGACCAAGCTAAGGCTACATCTTTGAGGGAATTTAATCAAAGATTTGCACGGGCTTTACAAATACCTGAGATCCAAAATGATTTTTATCACAATTTCCGTTATCGTATCTTTACCAGATGTTTTGCAGTTGAACGTGCTTATTTGCAACAAGCGGTCGAAGAAGGAAGGATCGAGGCAACTTATGCTGCCAAGCTCTACCAAGAAGTTGTTCTAGCTGAAGCGATGCTAGTCGATAATCGGGAAGAAGAATAATGGTTGCCCCCTTTTTTGGGGCTTTTTTGTATTATAAAACCATGTCTTACAAGGTCGTAGGACATGGTGAAAAGGAAGGAAATAACTGTTAATAAAAATATATTAATAGGTTAAAAATATAACGGGGTGAGCTACCCCCTTAGGCTATCTGAGCTAGTCAATGTCATTACCCTCTTGTCAGGATATGGGAATACTAGCGTTGATGGTAGTAAATAAAATGGCAGGGGATAAGCTTCAGAAGATTGATTTGATAAATGTCCTTAATAAGCACAGGCAGGAGGCTATCTACTATAAGACGGATCATCACTGGACAAGCCTCGGGGCTTATTATGCGTTTGGCCAGCTTGCGAAGGAGATGGAGATTGGAAATACAGCGGGCGGCTATAATATTTATACGGTGGCAGATGATTTTCAGGGGACTCTGGCATCAAAAAGCGGTTATCATGGCTCCGAGGATGTGGTGCAGGTG
>NZ_CAQLEL010000154.1:0-11685 GCF_948826705.1 uncultured Ligilactobacillus sp. | reverse complement strand
ATGAACTGCAAGTTAAAGACTTGGTATATGCTTATGCCGATGGACACCATAATGTGTTGAATGGGATCAACTTAAAAATAAGTCCAGGTGAAAAGTTGGCAATTTTAGGTCGAAGTGGCTCAGGAAAAAGTACCCTAGCTAGTTTATTGCGGGGAGATCTAACTCCAACAGCCGGTTCAGTGACTTTAAATGCGGTCAAAACGACAGAATTTGGTGATGATATTGCTAAATATATCGGTGTTATCCACCAAACGCCATATCTTTTCAATACGACTGTGGTCAATAATATCCGGATCGGTAATGAAGATGCTAGTGATGAAGAAGTTTGGGATGTTTTAGAGCGAGTAGGCCTGAAAAAATTGATAAAAAAACTGCCTCAAGGACTGGAAACGATGGTCGATGAGGCAGGATTGAGATTTTCAGGTGGTGAAAGACACCGGTTGGCTTTAGCGCGGATCTTATTAAAAGATGCGCCGATCATCATTTTGGATGAACCGACAGTCGGACTTGACCCGATCACCGAACGCGCTTTAGTTAAGACATTCATGGATGTCTTACAGGACAAGACTTTGATCTGGATCACACACCATCTCCAAGGAGTCGAGCATGTAGATCAGATAGTCTTTATCGAAGAGGGTCAGATCGAACTACAAGGAGCTCCTAAACAGCTGGCTGACAATAAGCGTTATCAAAAGCTTAAACAAGTCGATGAAGGCTATTGATCAGTTAGTTTTCTTCAAAAGGCGTTTGATCAACTTTTCGAGCAAGTCGCGTTTTTGCGAGGCTGGAAGCTGCGAAGTTTGATCGAGCGCCTTTTGTATGAATTTTTCAGCTAGGGCTTTGGCTTTAGTGACGCCACCGTATTTTAAGACGAGTTGTTTGACAACTTCCATATCGGTGGCAGTCATCTGTTCTTTTTTAGCTAGGTAAGGCATCAATTCAGCTTTGTGTTCTTGTAGGACCATTAATAGTGGTAAAGAATAAACACCAGTTGCGAGATCTTCCATGACCGGTTTGTTTAAATTTTTGCCATCAGAGTAGTCTAGGATATCGTCTAGCATTTGAAAACTCAAGCCGATATTTTGCCCGATCCGTTTAGCTAAAGCGACTTGACGCCGATCAGCTCCACTAAAATAAGCCCCTTCTTGACAGGCGAGACTAAAGATCGCAGCGGTCTTACCGTTGATATTGCGAAGATAGGTCAAAAAGCTCTGTTCTGTGTCAAAACGGGCGTTCATTTGGCCGATCTCACCATTTAAGATCTGACGCATCATTTGCGCGTTGACTTTGAGATAATGCGAGGCATACAAAGAATCAGCGATCAGATCGAAAAAGACAGTAAATAACAGGTCCCCAGCATACACGGCGATATCTTTTCCAAAAGCAGATTGAATGCTGACTTGACCACGCCGTTTAGGTGAATCGTCAATGATATCATCGTGGATCAAAGTTGCGGTGTGCAAAACTTCGATCGAAGCTGCGAGTTTAAGGAGACGTTCATCGGCAGTCGTAGTCGAATTTTCCTTGGAAAAGAGCAATAGCAAGGCTGGGCGGAGATATTTTCCTCCGTTATTTACCATCTGTAAGAGAGCGCTTTTAAGTTTAGGATCGTTGACTTCGATCTTTTTTGCGATCAATTGATTGACGATCTGCAGATCATCTTTGACCAACGGATACTGTTGCCAAAAATTTAATTTCATTATTTAGGTTTCCTTCCGACATATTTATCTAGTTTTATTGTACACTATACTGTGAAGACTAAACCAGTACAAAGCGAGGTAATTTGAATGTCACTTAAGGTTTTCCTTGAACTTGTTGAGATCAAGGCCAAAACAGCCAGTGTTTTACCTTTCTTGCTCGGAGTATGTTTTAGTTATTATTATTATCATTCACTCAATTGGGCGAATCTTTTGCTCTTTTTTATCGCAATGTTTTTATTTAACATGTCAGTCGATGCGTGGGATAATTACAATGACTATCATAATGCTCTTGATAAAGAGGAGTATAAACAAAAGACCAATATTATCGGTCGTGAAAACTTATCACCAAGAGAAGTTTTATGGATGTTGCTTGGAATGGCGGGAGTCGCAACTGTTTTAGGACTAGTGTTGGTCATACGTACAGGGTGGCCGTTATTGTTGATGGGGATGTTTTGTTTTGCTGTCGGGATCTTATATTCCGCTGGTCCACGTCCGCTATCGAGTTTACCGGTCGGCGAGTTCTTTTCTGGCTTTACCATGGGCGGGATGATCATGCTGATAAGTGTTTATATCAATACTTATCAGGAATTTACGTTTGATCTCTCTGATCTTTGGCGGATCGCATTATTAGCGTTACCGAATATATTGTGGATCTCAAATCTGATGTTAGCTAATAATATTTGTGATCTAGCTGAAGATGAGCGCAATCATCGTTATACGATCGTGCACTATTTAGGGAAAAAACGGGCTTTGCAGGTCTATACTGCGAAAAATATTTTGGCGTTAGTCTCTTTGTGCTTAACACCATTTATTGGCTTAGCTCCCTACACGGTCTTATTGATCGTTTTAGCACTTCCATTTTTCTACCGGCAAAATAAATTGCTATGGGAAAAACAAGTAAAAACTGAGACTTTTATCACAGCAGTCAAAACTTTAGCTGTAGGCTCGTTTTTACAAGTTATTTTATATCTGTTAGGTATTTTATTTAATCTTATTTTTTAACGAGGAGATTTTTTATGAAAAAAGTAGTTGTTTTAGGCGCTGGATATGCAGGATTACAAACGGTGCATAAGTTACAAAAAAAGGTCAAGGGAAAAGCTGAGATCATCTTAGTCGACAAAGATGATTATCATTATGAAACAACGGAATTACATGAGGTTGCTTCTGGGACCCAACCGGCTCTAAAGATCACTTATCCGATCGCTGATATCGTTGATCCAGCAGTGACGGAATTTATCCAAGATGAAGTAGTGAAACTAGATGCTACTAAAAAACAAGTGCAATTAAAACAACATGGTATGCTCGACTATGATTACTGTGTCTTAGCCTTAGGTTTTGTTTCCGAGACTTTTGGGATCAAGGGCGCTAAAGAAAATGCGCTTGAGATGACAAATATCAAGCAATCATTGGCGATTTATGACCATATTTTAGCTTCGATGAAAAAATACAAAGAGACAAAAGATAAGCGTTACTTACAACTTGTTGTCTGTGGCGCTGGTTTTACCGGGATCGAATTAGCTGGTGCTTTAGCTGAAGGACGCCCAGAATATGCTAAAGTTGCTGGGGTAGCACCATCCGAAGTCAAGATCACAGTTGTTGAAGCAGCAACGCGTCTCTTGCCAATGTTTAGCGAAAAATTAGCTGATTATGGTGTCAAACTAGTTGAGAGCTTGGATGTTGAACTGCTTTGCGGTGCTAAGATCAGTGAAGTGGCACCTGGTGAAGTGATCTATGAAAAAGATGGTCAAACAAACTCCTTGAAAGCTGAAACGATCATTTGGACGACCGGTGTTTCAGGTAGTCCCGTTGTTGGTGAATCCAACTTACAAGAACGGCGTGGTCGGGTCGTAGTCACAGATAATTTGACTGATCCAAACTTTGATGATCTTTATATCTTAGGTGACGTAGCGGCTGTAATGGATAAAGAAAGTGGGCGTCCATATCCAACAACAGCTCAGATCGCTACTGCGATGGCGGGCTATGCGGCTAAAGATCTCGAATCACAGATCAACGGGAATGGTCATTTAGATACACCATTTGTTTATAAGAGCAAAGGAACGGTTGCTTCAGTCGGTAATACCCATGGCTTTGGGGTGATCGGAAAATTGGAGATCAAGGGTTATCCAGCATCGATGATGAAGAAAATGATCATGAACAAGTCACTCTTTGAGATCGGTGGATTCAAAGAATTTATTGCTAAAGGTCGTTTCGATTTATATCACTAATTTTTTAGGTAAAAGAGCGTAGAATCAATTGTCTGCGTTCTTTTTTTGTGCAAATATTCAATAATTAAAAGCAAAACATGCAAGCGTTTTACGTACTTTGGAGTATAATTATGGTATAGCAATGATTATTGGGATTTTTTGATTTATATATGTTGTCCAAGCCTTATTAAAGGAGGTGGAGGTGCATTTTAAATGCACTTATCAATGAGAGTATGTATTTTTTCAACCTGTATCGTTGATCTGCTTTTTCCAAATGTAGGTCAAGCGATGGTCGAAGTTTTAGAGCGTTTTGGCTGTGAAACGGTCTTTCCTAAGGGACAGGTATGTTGTGGTCAGCCAACGTATAATAGCGGTTACAGTAAGGAAACGATCAAGACATTTTACAATGAGATAGATGCATTATTAAGTGTGGATGCTGATTACATTGTTGGGCCTTCGGGGTCATGTGTCGGGATGTTAAAGGAATATAAAGATATCTTAAAAGATGATCCTGACTATGCCAAAAAGGCTCAGATCTTGCATGATAAGACTTATGAATTCTCACAATTTATCTATCGTGTGTTAGGGATCTTGGATTGTGGAGCCCAATTAGATGCAACTGCCACCTTCCACCGCTCTTGTCACATGACACGGCTATTAGGTGAACGGACTGCACCGTTTGTCTTGCTCGATCATGTTAAAGATCTTGAGATGATCCCATTGCATAATGTGCAATTATGTTGTGGTTTTGGTGGGACTTTCTCGGCTAAAGAACCTGAGATCTCCGAAGCAATGGTCGACGATAAGGTCAATAATATCGTAGCTACGAATGCTCAGATCTTGATCGGGGCGGATCAAGCGTGTTTGATGAATATTGGTGGACGGATGAACCGTCGGGGTGAAAAGATCAAAGTGATGCATATTGCAGAAGTTTTGAATCATAATGTCGATCTTTCCCGAGTCAAATACGTTAAGGATACGGATCATCAGATGGTACCAGCTAATGGAAGCGGGGTGTTTTAGATGGGCTTAAAGACAAGTGAACTTTCATTTGACGAACGTGTAAAAAATGCTAAAAAAGACAAATTTATGCGTGCATCAGTGGCTAAAGCCCAAGATGCGCAATTTGAGAAACGGACACGTGCCCGAGAACAACTGGGCCATTGGAACGAGTGGCGTGAGTTAGGTGAGCAGATCCGCCAACATGCCGTTAAACATTTACCAGATTATCTTGAAGAATTTAGCAAAAATGTCCAAAAAAATGGCGGACACGTTTATTTTGCTAAGACAGATACCGATGCAACAGCTTATATCAAGCAAGTCGCACGTGAGAAAAATGTCAAAAAGGTCGTTAAATCTAAATCAATGGTCACGACTGAGATCGATCTAGACAAGGAATTGTTGAAGATCCCAGGACTTTCATTGATGGAAACGGATTTAGCAGAATTTATCTTACAAGAAGACGATTGGGATGAACCGACCCATATCGTTTTTCCGACCTTGCACAAAAATCGCGATCAAGTGCGGGAAGTCTTTCAAAAGATCGGTTATGAGGGCGATAATGATCCTGAAAGCATGGGACGTTTTGCTCGGAGCTATTTACGCAAATATTTTATGGAAGCCGACTTGGGGATCACCGGTTGTAACTTTGCGATCGCCGATAATGGGATGATCAATTTGGTCACTAATGAAGGTAATGCTGACCTCACGATGGCGTTACCAAAAACGCAGATCGTTGTCATGGGGATGGAGCGGATCGTTCCAGGGCTAAAGGAAGCCGAAGTGTTGGATAACTTGCTTTGTCGCAGTGCGGTCGGTCAGAAATTGACAAGTTATTGTACTTTTAGTGCAGGAAAGCTAGATGACGAACTTGATGGTCCAGAGGATTTTCATGTAGTTATCATTGATAATGGCCGTTCCAATGCGTTGAATACAGTTTTTGAACCGATCTTACAATGTATTCGTTGTGGGGCTTGCTTGAATGTTTGTCCCGTTTACCGTCAGATCGGGGGCCAAGTCTATGGTTCGATCTATCCCGGACCGATGGGTGAAGTTTTATCACCGATCTTAGATGGTTACGAAAACTTTGGTGAGTTACCATATGCCTGCAGTTTATGTGGAGCATGTACAGAAACATGTCCAGTCAAGATCCCACTGCATGATCTGATCTTGGAACACCGTAAAGTTGAGATGAATAAACTTCATTTAGATCATAGTCTAAATAATGTTATTTTTAAGACGATCAGTGTTGGGACTAAGACACCGATCCTCTTTAAGGGAGCTTTGATGGGTGAACATTTGGCAATGAAGCCATTCTCCAATAAAAAAGAAAATAGTGTTGAGAACCTTTATCCTGAAGGAAAGATCGATAAAGTTCCAAAGATCGCACCGAAGTTGATCCATGGGTGGGTCGATGTCAGAGATCTGGCTGAGCCACCGAAGCTAAGGGAAAACTTCCGTCATTGGTACGATCGACATGAAAAAGAACGGAAGCGAGGCGAACAAAATGACTGAAACGCTCAAAGCAAATGATCCTAAAAACCGCGAAGAATTTCTAGATCGTATCGCCAAAAAAGCTGAGCGTCCCCGCCATGATCTAGCAAATGATCCGCTGGTATTTATCAATGATCTACCAGAGACGACGCTATCAGGTCTTGATCAAGATGAATTATTAGCTTTAGCCAAGACCAATAGTGAGGCGATCCATGTTGATTTTAAGACAGTACCGGTCGCTAAGCTGAGTGAAACACTAGAAAATTTCTTACATGAAAAGCAGATCCACAGTTTGATGTTGCCGACTTTTGCGGATGAAAAGTGGCAAGAATATGGTATTTTAGATTGGCGTAATGCGTTAGAACTAGATAAATTGTATTTTTGGGATGTAAAACGTGGTCGAGATAACTTAATTGATGCAGATCAAAGTGATGCAGCGATCGGCTTTGCTGATTATCTCTTAGCTGAATCGGGGACGATCACAGCTGCAACAGTTAAAGAACAAGGCCGAGGGTTCCATTTCTTACCGACACATTATTTAGCGATCGTTCCTAAAAGTAAGATCTTACCGCGGATGCGTCAAGCGATCGACCGCTACGATGAAGCAATGAAAACTGGTAAACTCAAGACTTCAAATATCAATTTCATCTCAGGTCCGTCTAATTCGGGGGATATTGAAATGGTACTGATCGTGGGGGTCCACGGCCCACTTGACATGACTTATGTCGTCGTAGAAGATCTATAATTACGCAAAAGAGGCTGTTTAAGCCTCTTTTCTCTTGATTTTAAGTTGTTGGGGGACTTAACGGATTTTTGGCTTGATTAAGCTTGAGAGAAAAAGTATGATTGATATGTAAAAAAACTGTGATGATGTTAGGGTGAAATCGAGTGATCTTGGGGATCGGAAATGATTTAGAATCTATTGAACGGGTCAAGCAGATGTTAGTCAAGTTGCCTAAAACGGCGACCAAGATCTTGACCAAAGCGGAATTAACTGTTTTTGCAGAGCTGTCTTCTAAACGTCAGGGGGAGTTTTTGGCTGGACGTTTTTCCGCTAAAGAAGCATACAGTAAGGCTGTGGGAACTGGGATCGGTCAAACTGTCAGTTTTTTAGATATTGAGATCTTAAATGATCCCGCAGGCCGTCCGTATTTTTCGCACCATCCCCTCGAAAATGAATGCAATGCATTTATTTCGATATCACATACCAAAGAACATGTTGCCACTATGGTTGTTTTAGAAAAAATCAAGTAAGAGAGAAGATGATCAAAATGGTTGTAGGTTTGCACCGCAACGCCCATGTAAATGTTGATCTAGCTGCGATCAAGCATAATATCGCAGTTGAATTAGCTCGCATGGATGAACAACAAGAACTTTTTGCTGTCGTAAAGGCCAATGCTTATGGGCATGGGATCGTACCCGTTGCTAAAGCTGCGAGACAAGCAGGAGCGACTGGCTTTTGTGTTGCGCTGATCGATGAGGGACTAGCTTTACGTGAGGCTGGTATTGATGAAACGATCTTGATCTTAGGTGTTACGCCTGCTAGAGAAGCTACATTGATGGCTAAATATGGTCTTTCAACTGCTGTTGGGGATCTAGAATTTTTGATCCAGGCACAAAATGAATTGGCACAAGCTGGTGTTAAGCTCAAAGTCCATTTGGCTTTAGATACTGGTATGGGGCGGATCGGTTTTAGAGATCAAGCAAAATTGAGTCAAGCGATCGATTTTTTGCACGAACATGTAGCACAATTTGAATTTGAAGGGATCTTTACGCACTTTGCGACTGCCGATGCTAAAGACCAAGTACACTACAATTATCAGGTGAAAAAATTCAATGAGTTGATGAAAGTCGTAACGCCTAGACCGCGTTATGTCCATGTAGCTAATTCAGCGGCCGCAATGTGGCATACAGATTGTGGGGGCAATGTTATTCGTTATGGTATCACGATGTATGGCTTAAATCCTTCGGGAAAAGAATTAGAGTTGCCAGAGACTTTTAAGCCGGCATTGAGTTTGGAAAGTGAACTAGTCGCAGTCAAGCAGTTGCGCCCAGGCGATGGGGTCGGATATGGTAAAACTTATACCGCTTCTAAGCCAGAATGGTTGGGGACTGTGCCGGTCGGTTATGCCGATGGTTGGTTGCGGCGAATGCAAGGTTATCATGTATTGATCGCAGGAAAACCGTGTGAGATCGTGGGGCGAGTGTGCATGGATCAGTTTATGGTGCGTCTGCCTGATAAGTTACCTCTAGGAACAAAGGTAACATTGATCGGACAAAATGGTGAGCAAAAGATCACAGCACAAGATGCAGCTGAGTATGCGCAAACGATCAATTATGAGATAGTCTGTGCGCTATCTGAGAGGTTACCACGCTATTACAAATAAAGTATACTTTTAAACGTATTTATGTTAAGATTGCGATAACTAATGGTCACGGAGGGCTAGTCATGGTGGAAGATGATTTGAGAAAGAAAATGACCGTGTTGCAATATCAAAATATTAAGGAATTTTGTGAATTCTATACTATTGAGGTGGAAGAGATAAAAGACCATCCCGAATACGCTGAGCGGATCGAAAAGTATCATACAGCCTTGCAAGAGCTGATCGATGGTTACGGTCAAATGGGTGGTTTGAATCAAGAGATTTGTTGTATTTTCGGCAGTTGTGATTGCGATGCCGATTATGGATCGGTGAGCTAATAAATAAATTAGAGAGAGTGATCCTATGGTAAAAGAACTGGTTAAAAGAGGAGATATCTTCTATGCCGACTTGTCGCCTGTAGTGGGTTCTGAACAAGGTGGGATGCGACCTGTTCTAGTCATTCAAAACAACATTGGAAATAAGTTTAGTCCAACAGTGATCGTAGCAGCGATCACGTCGAAGATCTCGAAGCCTAAGATGTTGACCCATGTAGCTTTAAAAGCTGCACCGAAGGGGAAAAAAGGCCTAGAGAAAGATTCGGTCGTACTACTAGAGCAATTACGCACTTTGGACAAACAACGTCTACGGGATAAGATATCCCATTTAGATGATTCGACTATGAGGTCGGTCGACTATGCACTCAAAGTAAGTGTTGGGTTGATCGATATACATACACGAAATAATAGCGATAAAAAGCAAGAAAAAACATATAATCGCTAATAAAGAGCACCGGTCTAGCAGGAGATCGGTGCCTTTTGTTTAAGAGAAGTAGCTCAAAGTTTGATACAATGTAGTTAGATAAATTTGTGAGGTGGGCATTGATGGAAAAAGACTTTGAATACCAACAAATGCTAGCAGGTGAGCTTTATCTAGCTGGAGGCATCTTACCTGAGCATAAATCGATCCACGGCAAAAAGATCGCACAACAGATCAATCAAACTTCGATCGCAGATAAAGCTAAGTTAAAGGCACTGGTCAAACAGCTTTTTGGGAAAACGGGTAAAAATTACTACGTTACACCACCGGTCTACGTCGATTATGGCAGACATGTGAGCATAGGTGAGAATTTTTATGCCAACATGGATTGCATTTTTTTAGATGTCAATCGGATCACGATCGGTAATAATGTAATGCTTGGACCACGAGTCGGACTTTATACTGCTGGTCATCCCTTAGATAGTCAGATCAGAAATGAAGATCAGCTCGAATTTGGTCTTCCGATCGTGATCGAAGATAATGTATGGCTTGGGGCAAATACCATTGTTTTACCGGGGGTCACGATCGGTAAAAACGCAGTCATTGGCAGTGGAGCAGTGGTAACCAAGGATATTCCAGCAGATAGTGTAGCTGTTGGTAATCCAGCTAAAGTCATTAAAACGCTGGGAGAAGCCGATCGCAAATATTGGCAGGAACAAAAAGATAAATATCTAGCTGCTAAAGAAAAATTTAATAGCTTAGATTAGCTTGCTAGCAACTGAGTTTTCGGAGATGAAGACTACAGTTGCTATTTTTGTAATAAAGGCTCGAGAATTTCGTGGTATAATATTTTTTATAACGAACAAAAGTTTGATTTAGGGGGTAGACGATGAAATTTTTACATACAGCAGATTGGCATATCGGAAAACGACTTCACGAATATCCATTGGTCAAAGAGCAGCAAGATGCTTTAGAACAGATCGCTCAGATCGCTCAAAAAGAGCAAGTCGATGCAATAGTCGTTGCTGGTGATCTCTATGATCGCTCTTTACCTAGTGAAGAAGCGGTGACGTTAGTGAATCAAGCCTTAAAAGATTTGAATCTAAAAGCAGATCTTCCATTGTTAGTGATCAGTGGCAATCATGATTCAGCAGTACGTTTAGCGACAGGTCAAGCGTGGTTCAAGCAAACCAAACTATATCTGCATACTAAGTTAGCCGAAGCTTTTACCCCGATCGAATTTGAGGATACGCAATTTTTTCTATTACCGTATTTTGAACTTCAAGAAGCGCGTAACTATTTTGCTGATGAAAGCTTGAATGATCTGACTTCCGCGATGAAATCAGTCGTGGCCAAGTTAAAAACTAAATTTGATCCAGCAAAAAAGCAGGTCTTAGTTGCCCATTTTTTTGCGGCTGGCAGTTTACGGTCAGATTCAGAGACTAAGATCGAAGTGGGAGGACTTGATTCAGTGTCACCTGAGCTCTTTAGTGATTTTGATCATGTGGCATTAGGACATCTGCATGACAAGAAAGCATTGGATCTGCCAACGGTCAAATACAGTGGGAGTTTACTGAAATATTCGGTGGCTGAAGCTAATAGTCAAAAAGGCGTTTGGATCGTGGAAACAGAACCTTTTTCGTGTAAATGGATCCCGTTAGATCCGCTCAATGATATCTGCTGTTTGGAGGCTTCGTATGAAGAATTGACGACAAAACTTTATCAGACTGTCGCGCAAGATGACTATGTAGCTATTGAATTGACCGATGAGCATGAGATCATTGATGTGATGAATAAATTGCGCAAGTATTATCCGCGGATAATTGAGTTGAAGCGCAAGAAACGTCTGGTCCACACTAAGCAAGCTGAAAAGATCGAAAGCAAGACCCCGCTGGAGTTATTTACTGATTTCTTTGTTCAAGCTACTGGTCAAGAACCAACAAAACTCCAACAAAAATGGGCTAAAGAAAGTCTATTGGATCTAGAAAAGGAAGGTGAGTAGGGATGCGACCTTTAGAATTAAAACTCAAAAATTTTGGACCTTATGTGGATGAGACCGTTGATTTTACCCGCTTTGAACAGGCACCGTTGTTTTTGATCACGGGTAAGACAGGGAGTGGCAAAACAACGATCTTTGATGCAATGTGTTACGCGCTTTTCAATGAAACT
>NZ_CAQLEL010000153.1:0-3535 GCF_948826705.1 uncultured Ligilactobacillus sp. | reverse complement strand
GAAACTTTGTTCAGTTTTCAAAGATCTACTTGATCGATTTATCTAATCGATATAATCAACATAATTATTATATCATATCTGATTTTCGTTGTCAATAACTTTTTTAATTATTTTTTCAACGTCGTAATCAGACGACTTATTTATCTTACCAAAACCATTAATCGATGTCAATAAGAAAATAATTTTTTTGTTATGCTGTAACAAATCAGCTTAAATATAATATCATGATTTCCAAGATGATGTCAACATCTTTTTTATATTATATTTTTAAATAACTGCTCTGCATCAGCAACTTTTATAGTATACCAACATCAGTAAAAGTACGTCAACATTTTTTTATAAAAAAAAAGCAGAAATTTTTTATTTCTGCTCCAAATACTTTATTTTCCTGCTGCAATGTCAGCCAAAGCTTCATCGACCCAATGATCCAAACGTTTAGCTATCGGACTAAATCCTTCATACACATGACGATTAGTCCAATATTTCTTATGTTGGTAACGCGTATGCCGTGGTTGGTTAAAATCAAAGGTCTTTTCCAAACATCTGACCGAAAGTGAGATCTTTTGAGTATACTCATCAATATCGATGATCATCACTCGCACTCTTTGTCCAACTTTTAAATAATTTTGGATATCATCTACAAAACCATGATGGCACTCAGAAATATGGATCAAGCCCTGCGTCCCCTCATCGAGCGCGACAAAAGCGCCATAAGGTTGGATCCCAGTTACATATCCTTCCAGTACCATTCCGATACGATAAGCTATTTCCATGATCAACTACCTCTATAGTATTTCGATATTTTCGATTACAATGTCATTCTTAGGTTTATCGCCCCAATCAGTCTTAGTTTTAGCAATTTTATCAACTACTTCCATGCCAGAAATGACCTGACCAAAAACAGTATGACGCCCATCTAACCAAGGTGCACCTCCTTTACGATATGCTTGAACTATCTCCTTAGGATAAGTCGTCAATTGTTTGATAATACGCTTAGGCATATTTTTATTCTGAACGATAAAGAATTGACTCCCATTCGTATTAGGGCCAGCATTTGCCATTGAAACAGCCCCCCGTAAATTGTAAAGCCCATCAGAAAATTCATCTTCAAAAGCTTTACCCCAGATACTTTCGCCCCCCATTCCAGTCCCAGTAGGATCACCAGTCTGGATCATAAAATCTGAGATCACTCGGTGAAAGATAACGCCATTGTAGTAGCCATTTTTGGCTAAAGTCACAAAATTTTCAACGGTTTTAGGAGCTTTTTCAGGGAAAAGCGCCAAGGTTATCTCGCCCAAATTTGTTTTGATGACCGCACTTGAGGTCAATTTATCAGTGTCTAATTGTAAAAACTCCATCTATTTCTTCCTTATTTCTATAAATATATCTTTCACTTAGATATGATACTTTAACTCACGAGTTATTGCCAATTTTATTTTACACCTTTAATATGATATTGTAACTTTAACCGACAAGAATTATGAAGGGAGCAACCACTTTATGGTAGCTAAAGAATTTTATGATATTACGATCATTGGCGGTGGCCCAGTTGGAATGTTTGCAGCGACCTATGCTCGGATGCGCTTAGCCAAGACTCAGATCATCGAAAGCTTAGGACAGTTAGGAGGCCAAGTCAGCGCCCTATTCCCTGCTAAAAAGATCTATGACATCCCTGCTTTTCCAGAGATCACCGGAACAGAATTGATCGACCATTTAAAACAGCAGGTAGAAAAATTCGAGCCTGATATCTTTTTAAATGAACGCGTGGAAAGTTTCAGCCAAATTACTGGTGGCTTTGAGATCAAAACTTCTAAACGAACAACTTATTCAAAAACGATCATTATCGCTACTGGTGCTGGAGCTTTTGAGCCACGTAAATTAAAGGTGGCAGCAGCAGATCGATTCGAAGACAAACAACTTCACTATTTTGTCAAAGATCTCAAGGACTTCAGTAATAAAGAAGTAGCGATCGCAGGTGGTGGTGATTCAGCAGTTGATTGGGCTTTAGAATTGGCGCCGATCGCCAAAGCTGTTCACTTGATCCATCGACGCGATAAATTTAGAGCTTTAGAATCTAGTGTTTTAGCGCTTAAAAAAACAAATACTATCCTACACACTCCCTATTTGATCACTGATCTTTCTTCTGTCCAAGATAAACTCTGCATCAGCTTAGAAAAACCCCGGAGTGCCGAGAAAAAAGAATTAACAGTTGATCACCTTTTAGTCAATTACGGATTTGCCTCAAATTCAAAGTTGCTCGAAAGTTGGGCACTTGATCTTGACCATCACAATATTACTGTTAATGCTAAAAATGAGACCTCGATCCCTGGCGTCTATGCGATCGGTGATATCGCAGCCCAAGCAGATAAACTAAATTTAATGGTAACAGGTTTTGGCGAAGCTCCAAGCGTTATCAATAGTGCACTATTGCGGATCTATCCAGAAAAACGCCAGCCCGCTCATAGTACGCAATTAATTAAAAAATTTGAAGCTGCTCAAGATAATTAAGTACATTAAGCTAAAAGTGTAGTATATTTATATAAGGGAGTAAACGCTATTGTCGGCACTCTCCTATAGTTGTCAAAAATCAACAACTACAATTACGAAAGGAATATGTTCATGTTTTTATAGCCGACGATGAACGCCTATAACGATGTCACAACTAATTGATTTTATCTTACACATTGATGTCCACTTAGTTACGATAGTTAATCTCTTCGGTGATTGGACTTACCTGATCTTATTTTCGATCATCTTTATCGAAACTGGTGCTGTTATCATGCCGTTTTTACCCGGAGATTCGCTTTTATTTGCAGCCAGTGCGATGTCTGCCAATCCTAAATACAGCCTAGATATTTGGATCTTTGTAGCCCTTTTCTGGTTTGCTGCTGTTTTGGGCGACTCACTTAACTTCTTTATCGGTCATTATCTAGGAAAAAAATTGACCAAGACTAAATTTTTCAGTCGGATCATCAAAGAGTCAGACCTAAAACGAACCGAAGAGTTCTTTGACAAGCACGGTGGGATCGCTATTTCATTAGCCCGTTTCATGCCAATCATCCGTACATTGGCACCTTTTGTTTACGGCGGTAGTGGTGGTAATTTCAAAACCTTTATCCGTTACTGCTTGATCGGTGCAACTGCTTGGGTAACGCTTTGTTGTGGTGCAGGCTATTTCTTTGGTAATTTCCCGATCGTTAAAGAACATTTCTCCTTGATCATTATCGGGATCATCGCTGTTTCATTGATCCCAGCCATTATAGGAGCTATCAAATCAAAAACTTCGAAAAAATAATATCAATACAAAAAAGCGTGGTCGATTCAAGCGACCACGTTTTTTAATTGCCATTTTCCAACAATATAAATGCTAAGTATACTCAAAGTAAATGTTCCCACAAATATGCCAAAACACGCTAAAAAATACTCACTTGGCAAAGCATTGATGATCGGATCTAAATTCGGATCAAATATCCAATCATCATTTCTAAATAACACCTCATGAAAAAAGATAAAAAAATCTTCAAAATCGACCACT
>NZ_CAQLEL010000152.1:0-2964 GCF_948826705.1 uncultured Ligilactobacillus sp. | reverse complement strand
AAGTCCGTTAATAGTGTTTTTAAGCACTACTTGTATATCTTGTTCATCTTTAGCAGTAAATTCAGGGGTTGAAGTTTTTCCTAAAAGATAATCAGTTGTAACATCATATAAATCGGAAATTTTTTTTAACAATTCTAAATCAGGTTCTCTTGATCCATATTCATAATTTGCATAAGTCTGCATATTAGATAAACCAAGTTTTTTAGCTACATAGGTTTTGCTCCAACCACGTTCTTCTCTTAAGTTTGTTAAAGTTAAACTTAATTTACTCATAGCAAGATACCTCTTCTTAATTTTTATAAACCCTTAATTCAAGTATTATATTATCATAGTTAAACAAAAAAGATACATTTTTTAACAAAAAGTTTAATTTATGTGTTGACTTAAACGTAAAGTTTAAATATAATATATTTGTAAGTTAAACATAACGTTTAAGGAGGTGGAGCTATGATAGACATTATCAAAGATGATGCTCATAAACTCTTGAAACAAAAGATTGATTCAAAGGGGTTAAAACAGAAATATGTTGCTGAAAAAATTGGTATTTCAACTAATTATTTGGGACAGGTACTAAATGGAAACAAAAAGATGTCTGCTGAAGTTGCTATTAGGGCTAGTCGTGCACTAGGGTTGTCACTAGAGTTTTTTTTAAACAAAAGTTAAACATAAAGTTTAATTAAAAAGAATTTAGTAAAGTGAGGTAAAAAATGTACGCAGTAACAAACACAAGAGTAAAAATCGAGAATATGCAATACAACTTGTATCTCAAAACAGATTTTCTTGGTTGCTTTGAAACACTTGAAGAAGCACAAGAAGCAGTTGCTAAGTTTACGGAAAAGATCAAGGGAAAAGTCAAAGATGTGCGATTATGCAGTTCTGGAGAATGTGAATTCTATGTAACAGAAATCAGACAATGCTCAGAGCACGTGAACAATTTACAGATCCACGTCATAAATTAACAAGGAGGACAACATGGAAGAAAGTTACAGATTAAGGCAATCAAAAGGAAAGCTTGAGCGTTTAGAACGAGAGTATGCAGAGTTAGATGAAAGGTTGGAAAATCATTATCGTATCACAAACGGACAACCAATGAATGATAAGCGTAACGGTGCTAGCTGGTTCAAAAAAGAAAACTGGTTCTTGGATAAGATACGTGATAAACGCCAAGAAATCGAAGAACAAAGAGAAAGGGTGGAAAAGTTAGAAGAGCAGGCTTATAACAAGGCAAATGGTTTAGCTAGAAATGGTAGTGGCTTAGAAATGAGCGTTCCTAATCTTCCAAGGATCAAGGAGCATATCAAGAGAGCTGAACAAGGCGAATTATTTGTTACCAAGGCTACTGTAAGACGTTGGAAGAAGAAAGTAATAGAGCTGGAGCAGATGAAAGAGACCTCGGATACAAAGCTTACAGCGGGTGCTCAGAAGCTTGTAGATGATGGCTTGCTTAGACAATGGAAGAAGAAACCGACGATTTATTTTGTGACTGATCATCATTTTAGAAAGCTGGCTTTAGAGCTAAATAGTGATGGTAAGTTTGAAGAATGCTCCGTATATAAGTACAGAGCAAAGACAGAAGACGCTGAAAAATATATCAGAGATCTTCTGGAAATACAGGAAGAATCAAAATGACAGAAAGCGAGATGTGAATATTGAAGAATGATTTATTAGCAAAGCTTGAAAAACTTAAAAAAAAGTACCCTGACAGAGAATTCAGAGCACTCTTGATAACAGATGATAGTTTAAACATTACTACTACGTTAAGAAATTCACTAGGAACAACAACTATTGATAGTCACAATTATAACGGTATTGTTTATCAAATGATTGTTCAAGACAAAATGTTTCCACAAGATCATCGAGCTTTAAAGCTAGGGTTGATCGTAGACAAAATGGAGTTCTTACTATCATCAAGTAGGGCTTATGCATTGCTCATGGAATATGGAATATAAAGAAATCAGATTTTTCAACAAAGGATAATCCATTCTCCAAAGCAAACTGAGAAATATGGGCTCTGAAGTTTGGGCTTTCCTCAAAACCAGAGCGGTGGATCTTAAAATCTTTTGAACCATGTTTAAGGGCTTTTTCATATGAATTTTTGAGCAAGAAGAAATCACCTTGTTTAAGCCACTCAAGATATTGTTCACTTTGATAAGACATAATTAACACCCCCTAGAGGTGATTATAACAGAAAGCGAGATGATGATGATGTACAAAGTAATCGAGACGACTTCAGATGATACCAAGGTAATTCACCTTGGATCATACCCGAGCGAAGCTGAAGCACACAGAGCTGTTTCGGAATTTGCACAGAAGCATGTGAACATAGCTAAGATCTTATGCAAGCGATACAGCTTACGACTAGGTTTAGATCAAGCGACAGTGACTATTGATGATTGTAGTTACTGTTACAGAGTGGAAGGGGGATAAGGCAATGGAGGTGACATTTTCAGACAATGATATGCGTACATTGGCGAGATACGTTGCAGAAGAATTAAGAGCAAATCAGATCGTACAACAGCCAATGATGACAATGAAAGAAAAAAGAAGCAGACGTCTGGATATCGGACAGGCTGCAGAGTATATGAACAGAAGCAGAAGCACTATTGATCGGTGGAGAAAGTCCAAGCCAGAGTTCAAAGTGCTAGAACACATTGACGGAACATCAACGTATTTTCTAACTAATGAATTAGACGAATATCTAAATCAATAATTGCTTGCCGGTAATTGTCGAGAAAATAAATTTAAGGAGGTGATGCAGATCGGAATAGTAGTGTTGATCGCAGTGCTAATCGTGGTTGATGGAGGCTGCGAATTGTTGAAAACGAAATGGAGGTCATAGGAATGAAACATTGTGAACATTGTGGTGAAGAAATCAAAGGGGGTTACTTGCAAATCAATTGTGAATTTTTTGATGAATATATGATTGAGTTTGATCATGGCGCATTTTGTTGTAAAGACTGCCTT
>NZ_CAQLEL010000151.1:0-31527 GCF_948826705.1 uncultured Ligilactobacillus sp. | reverse complement strand
AGGCGATCTACCACCAGGTACGAAGTACGAATGGAAGACCCCGATCGATACAACTACACCAGGAGAAAAGACGGGCACGATCGTAGTGACGTACCCAGATGGCTCGACTGATGAAGTAACAGTGACGATCAAAGTAGGTACCGATGCAGATGTCTACGAACCAACAGGTAAAGACATCACAACACCAATAGGTGGAATGCCAAGTGCAGAAGAAGGTATTGCAAACAAAGGCGATCTACCACCAGGTACGAAGTACGAATGGAAGACCCCGATCGATACAAC
Source organism: uncultured Ligilactobacillus sp. (assembly GCF_948826705.1). Taxonomy (NCBI): domain Bacteria; kingdom Bacillati; phylum Bacillota; class Bacilli; order Lactobacillales; family Lactobacillaceae; genus Ligilactobacillus; species uncultured Ligilactobacillus sp. Next base: position 31,245 of record NZ_CAQLEL010000151.1, on the reverse strand, counting down.
TACACCAGGAGAAAAGACGGGCACGATCGTAGTGACGTACCCAGACGGCTCGACTGACGAAGTAACAGTGACGATCAAAGTAGGTATGGATGCCGATAAGTATGAACCTATCACTAAACCAGTTGAAGTTATCCAAGGGCAAGTGCCAAATGCAATGGATGCGATCGCTAACTTGGGCGAACTTCCAACTGGCACAAAAGTTGAGTGGGTCCAAACACCAGATACCTCAAAAGTGGGTACATTCAAAGCCTTAGTCAAAGTGACGTATCCAGACGGATCTTTTGATATCGTTGAGACCACGATCACAGTCAAAGCAGCTACAACTGCGACAACAACTACACCTAGCCAAAAAGAAGAAGCTCCAGTCGTAGCTACGACGGCTAACAAGCAAACAACATCAATGCCAAGTGCTAATAAGACTGAATTACCACAAACCGGTGATACAGACGAACAGAAAGCAAAAGCATTGGGAGCAGCTCTGACAGGTTTAGCTGGACTTGCTGGCTTGGGTGCACTGAAAGGCAAAAAGAAACGCAAAGAAGACTGATATTAGCTGATTTTTGACCATAACGTAAAAGACATCTTCAAATTCCAACGTTCGGAATTTGAAGATGTCTTTATTTATCATGGAAATACTAGTTTTTTAGTTTGTTCTAATGGCAAGGCTACGTAAGAGCAATGACAAAAAATGGTATGAGATCTTCATCCATACCAAATTCGCATTATTTTAGATTTTCTGCGGTCGAACGAGCGACCAAAACATCACATTTTGCAGCTCTTGTGACATGGGATGCCACTGAACCGGTTACGATCCGATGTAAGAAACTCTTACCAGTCGAACCAACGATGATCATGTCAATGTTGTATTCGGGCTGGAAATCTTCGGTGATCACGATCTTAGGATTGCCAAAACGAATATGGACATTGATCTGATCGGTCGTAAAACCGTGCTTTTCAATGAGTTCTTCACGCAATTTGAGTAAGTAAGCTTCGTTTTCTTGTTCGATCCGATAGATCTGTTCCCCGTCTAAAGCGATCCCGGCGCCACCGTATTCGAGTGAATTGAGGTCTAAGACACGCAAAATATCTAAATGAGCCTTATTTCTTTTAGTTACATCGATCGCAGTTTTCAACGCTACTTCGGAACCCTTAGAACCATCGATCGCTACTAATACACGTTCATAATTAAGTGCCATCATGCATCACCTTACCTTTATTTCTTTATTTAATGATACTCCCTTGGCTCAAAGATCTGCAAGCGATATCCCTTACTTGAGTGGGGTCAAACCGCTTATCATTTCCCATAGACAGATAGCAAGCAAGATGTAGAAGGGTAAATTGCAGACAGCGGCTTTTATGACTGTACGATCAACTGGGGCGAGTAATTTGTATTGGCGCATTCTAAATTTGCGCCAGAGATAATATAGGCCTAATAATGCCAGCCCGCCGATAATGACGATGTTTATGCTAGTAGCTATATTTTCTGGGAAAAGTCTCAAAAAGCGATCCATCAGATCAGCTAAGACCATATTATTAAAAATGTGGACATAGATCGCGTATTTCAAACCGTATACAACAGCGATGTATCCTAAAAGTATCCCTAAAATGAATGCGAAAGGTGTCTGGACGATGTTGCCATGGTAGATTCCAAATAAAAAGGCTGAAAAAATAATTGCAAAGCGGGTGCCATAGCGTTTGAAGTTTTGCAGGAAAAAACCGCGAAATAAGATCTCTTCTCCAAACGGAGCTAGAAATGATCCATAGATAAACATCGAGAGCGTTTCAGTGGCTCCAGTGGCACTTTCTTCTTGGCTTTGGGCGCTCAGATGAAATAAGTTTAAGAGCATCTCGATCAAAGCACTATTGTAGCTGAAAATGACCTGCGTCAGACCTAAAAAGCAGACCCATTGAAAAAATTCTTGTGCAGTTGGTTGACGATAAACATCAAAAAAGTGGCGTTGTGTCTTTTTATTCGTAGCGACAAAGATGATGAACAATTCGGCTGCGACTGCAAAAAAGTACGGGATGCCACTTTTATCGGTATCTTTTGGATCTAAGATGATAAGTGCTTCTAAAATAGCGATATTGAATGTTATTAAGCAGGCAAGACCGACCCAAAGTGTCTTTTTGAGATCTTTACATCCAGTTTTTTCCATATAACAAAACCTTCTTCCATAAAAAATAGAGCTGAGAAAGTGCTCTCAGCTCTATTATCACCCAACTTCATTTAATAATTCAAGATGTTGTTTCTTTAGTTTGGCAAGTTGTTCTTTACTGATCTTGTTTAGTTCGTAAAGTTTTTCTTCGACTTGTTCCAAGACTGCGATCCGATCAGCCACACTGCCAACAAAATCGTATTTGTCGCCATCAATGATCAAAAGTGGCGAAGAATCGTATTCTTCCATCCAAACATCGTAATGACGTAAGAGACGTTGGTAGTATTCAACTAAGGAAGGATCACGTTCGACTAGTTCGTAATCCCGACCACGTTTTTCGATACGCTTTAACATTGTATCGTAGGACACTTTGATCGTGATCATCAAATCAGGTGACTTCTTATGGGAAGCAAATGGAAGTTCTTCCATCATATTTGAAAGTAAGCTCTTGTAGATGTCGTATTCGACTTCAGTTGCGTTGCCCATTTCGGTGTTCATCTTCATGAAGATCTCGTCTTCGTAGATCGAGCGGTCCAAGATATTGTTGTCTTCTTGCATAGCAGCCTTGATCATCGCAAAACGGCGGTTTAAGAAGAATGTTTGCAAGAGGTAGGCATATGGGTTAGTTGCATCTTTATCGCCAGCAGCGCGCTTTTTAGCGGCGATCTCGTTACCTTTGTAGAAGATAGGTAAAACGGGGTTATCTTTGACGGGTTCGTAATATGCTTTAGTGCCTAATTCTTGAGCTAAGATTTCGGTTAAACTCGACTTCCCAGAGCCGATGATTCCTGATAGTGTGATCAAAATGATTGAAGCATCCTTTCCTATAAGATCTGGTTAGTGTTAAATTATTTAAGTACCTCTACAATCATACTCGGAAATCGATCAAAAATAAAGCTTATCTTGTGTTTTTTTAAAATTAACCACAACATGTTGTGGGAGTAGGCTTATTGAAGATAGCATAGATCGATCCGATAATAATAACTTGCTTTTGCTGATTTTAGTCACGTATACTGAAAATATACTTAGTTTAGGAGGCCACAAAATGAAATCTGTATATCTTGCATCACCGTTTTTTAGTCCAGCTCAAAAAAGACGGATCGCTAAAGTTAAAGCTGCTTTGAGCAATAATAAAACGATCGATCCTAAAAATATCTTTATTCCCCATGAACATGAATATAAAGCAGCTGAATTTGGAAGCTTTGAGTGGCAAAAAGCTACTTTTGGCCTTGATACTAATCAGATCGATGCTAGCGATGTAGTCGTAGCGATCGTGGACTACAAATTAGAAGAGACTAAAGAAAACGAACCGGATTCAGGGACAGCCTTTGAGATCGGTTATGCTTATGCGACCAAGACCCCAGTGATCGTTGTGCAATTTGATCCAAAAAAAGAAGTCAACTTGATGATCGCCCAAGGTTTGACAGCTTATTTTGATGTTACAAAAGAAGGCTTAGTAGCTTTGGAAGAATATGATTTTGACGAATTGATGCCAAAATTCTGTCCGCGTCCTGTGATCTAAATAAGTTTGCCTAACTCCTACTTGTGGTAGGGGTTATTTTTTTACTTACTACTTAAAAATAAAGTTTAAAAATATATTTCACATTTGTGGTATTTTACACTTGTAAAGTATCACAAATGTGGTATAATTATTTTTGTGGAGGTGAGAACCAATGGAGATCGACATCAAAGGTTACCTGCGTGAAAAGGAATTGAGTATTTATGAGGTATCCAAGAGGTCGGGTTATGGTTATACGACCCTTCATAAATCGTTTAACAAACAACAAACTCGTGCAACTTCCTTGAATTTGCGTGATCTTGATGCCTTAGCTAGGGCACAACATGCAACGATGTGGCAAGTTTTGCAAGAGCTAGAAGAAAACTATATGAATTGGAAGTAATGTAGTATTGCGATTTATGATTTAAAAAGCTCTGGTTGATCGCTTGGGCTTTTTTCTGCAGACAAGTGTTTTTGTTTGCAATGTAAAATTATAAGTTGTATATTACAAGCGTTATAAATTTAGAAAATTATTTAAGTAAAAAAAGTGAGGGATTATTTATGGCTAGATATACAGATCCATTTGGAGACATGGACGACATTTTTAATCAATTATGGGGTAACAACGGTTTAAGTTCAGAAAGTAGCCGTTACATGATCAATGGCCACGAAGTTACACCTGAAGAATTTAGACAATATCGTCAAACAGGTCGCTTGCCAAACCAAGCACAACAACAAGCTGCGATGCAACAACAAGCTGCAATGCAACAACAAGCCGGCCAACAAGAAGGTAGTGTTTTGCAAAAGCTAGGTCGTAATTTGACACAAGATGCACGTGAAGGTAAGTTAGATCCAGTTGTTGGACGTAAGAAAGAGATTCAAGAAACAGCTGAGATCTTGGCTCGTCGGACGAAGAACAATCCTGTTTTAGTTGGGGATGCTGGTGTTGGTAAGACAGCTGTTGTTGAAGGCTTAGCACAAGCGATCGTGAACGGCGATGTACCAGCTGCGATCAAGAATAAAGAGATCGTAAGTATTGATATTTCTTCACTTGAAGCTGGGACACAATATCGTGGTAGTTTTGAAGAAAACATCCAAAACTTGGTCAATGAAGTCAAAGAAGCTGGTAACATCATTTTGTTCTTTGATGAGATCCACCAAATTTTAGGTGCTGGTTCGACCGGTGGTGATAGTGGTTCGAAAGGATTAGCTGATATTTTGAAACCTGCATTGTCTCGAGGCGAAATTTCAGTTATCGGTGCAACGACACAAGACGAATATCGTAACACTATTTTGAAAAATGCTGCTTTAGCACGGCGTTTCAATGAAGTTGTCGTTAATGAACCTACACCAGAAGATACTTTCAAGATCTTGGAAGGTATCCGTAAACTTTACGAAGACCACCACAATGTTGTCTTACCAGACGATGTTTTGAAAGCAGCCGTTGACTTATCAGTACAATATATCCCACAACGGACATTACCTGATAAAGCGATCGACTTAGTAGATATGACTGCTGCTCACTTAGCATCACAACACACAGTTACAGATGCTAAGCAGATCGAAGCCCAGATCAAGAAAGCTAAAGATGAACAACAAGCTGCTGCTGATAAGGAAGATTACGAAGAAGCTTTGAATGTTAAAGCTAAGATCGATGAATTAGAAGCAAAATTAAACAGCAATTCAGAAGCACAAAAAGTTACAGCAACAGTCGATGATGTAGCTCAATCTGTTGAACGTTTGACAGGTATCCCTGTATCTAAGATGGGTGCAAGTGACATCGAACGCTTGCGTAATATCGAAAGCCGTTTGAAGGGCAAAGTTATTGGCCAAGATGAAGCTGTTGAAGCTGTTTCACGTGCTATCCGTCGTAACCGTGCTGGCTTTGACGATGGTAACCGTCCAATTGGTTCCTTCTTATTCGTTGGGCCTACAGGTGTTGGTAAGACAGAATTAGCTAAACAATTAGCTTATGACATGTTTGGTAACAAAGATGCGATCATCCGCTTAGATATGTCCGAATACTCAGATCGGACAGCTGTTTCCAAGTTGATCGGTACAACAGCAGGTTATGTTGGCTATGATGACAACAGCAATACTTTGACTGAACGTGTTCGTCGTCAACCATACTCGATCGTTTTGTTAGATGAGATCGAAAAAGCTGATCCACAAGTTATCACCTTGTTATTACAAGTGCTTGATGATGGTCGCTTAACAGATGGTCAAGGTAATACGGTCAACTTCAAGAACACAGTGATCATTGCAACTTCAAACGCTGGCTTTGGTAACGAAGCTTTGACAGGCGATGAAGAAAAAGACGAAGAGATCATGAAGAAGTTAGCTCCATACTTCAGACCTGAATTCTTGAACCGTTTCAACGCGGTCATCGAATTCTCACACTTGACTAAGGAAGACTTGCATCACATCGTTGACTTGATGTTAGCTGATGTAAACCGCAACTTGGCTAAGAAGGGCTTAGACTTAGAAGTTTCTGAACCTGCTAAGGAATTCTTGATCGAACAAGGTTACGATGAAGCTATGGGTGCTCGTCCATTGCGTCGTGTCATCGAACAACAAATTCGTGATAAAGTAACTGACTTCTACTTGGATAACATTGATGTTAAGCATCTAGAAGCCGATATGAAAGATGGAGTTTTAGTTATCGCCGAACGTAAAGAAAATGCTGATGAAACAGAAGCAAAAGACTAAAATTTCTCCTAAACAATGAAATAACACACTTAAGCAACCGCCAGTTATTGGCGGTTGCTTTTTTTGTATCGAGTAGCTTATGCTTGAGGTGAGGGGGGATACTGATGCAGACTAAAATAGAATTTCGTAAACGACAATTAAAAAAATTAGCCAGTGCGACGCTAGAGACTAATGCTTCTGGAAGTAAGTTGGCAGAAAAATTATTTACTACAGACATTTGGCAACAAGCGCAAACAGTAGGGCTAACGATGGCAGGCGAACTTGAAGTACCAACTGAGGCGATAAGTATTCAGGCTAAACGTGAGGGGAAAAAAGTTTTTTATCCGCGTACGTTGCCGAAGCGCCAGATGGTCTTTTTACCAGCAGACATAGAAAAAGATTTTGAGATGAGTAAGTTTGGTGTCTTAGAACCTAAATATGATGCTAAAAAAGTTCAAACTGATATAGATCTTTTGATCGTTCCGGGCATAGCCTACGCTTTGGACAGCAAGATCCGCTTAGGTTTTGGTGGAGGTTACTATGATCGCTATTTAAAAGATTTCCCAGGAAATACTGTATCTTTGGTAGCTCCAGCAATGGCTTATCCAACGGCACAGTGGTCAGTAGATGAATATGATGTTCCACTCCAAACTGTGATCACGCTGACAAACTAAAAATTTAGTGCCATATAAATAGCGCGGGCCCCCACCAACATCATGGTGGAGCTCGCGCTATTTATTAAGCAACATGTTTTGTGTTACTCATTATTTCATTTTCTTTTGAACGTAATTTGATAACCAAGTCAAAAGTGTGATGATGATCAGGTAGATCAAAGCGATGATCGTCCAAACTTTGAAGCCTTCAAGGTTGCGGGCGATGATGATCTTACCAGTCTGGGTCAATTCTAAGATCCCAATGATCGAGAGGATCGAGGTGTCCTTTAAAGTAATGATGAATTGGTTGACAAAGGATGGCACCATGATCTTGAGCCCTTGTGGCAAGATAACTTTACGCATTGCAGTACTAAATGGAAGCCCTAATGAACGGGCGGCCTCCATTTGACCCTTGTCGACAGCTTCGATCCCACCTTTGACAAAGGCTGCTGTATAAGCACCTTCATTTAACATCAAGGTGATCACCCCAGCAACAAAGGCTGGGATCTTGACCCCTGTCAGCGATGGGAGTCCATTATAGATGAATAAAGCCAGTACCAGTAGTGGTAAACCACGGAAAATATAGATAATGGTGGTGGAGAAACCTTGAGCAAATTTATTTGGTAAGATCCCGAGCAATCCAATGATCACCCCGAAGACCGTTGCGCAAATGATCCCGATGACAGTTAAATATAAGGTTTCGCCCAGACCCTTTAACAAGGCTTGGCGATTTTGTTTTAGTAATCCGAAAAATGTTCGCTCACTATTACCATCTTTTTTGGCATCTTTTTGCGCAGCAACGGTTTCAGAGCTCAAATAACGATCAACGATCTTTTTATATTCACCATTTTGTTTGATCTTGGCCAGACCAGCATTGAACTTTTTGAGTAATTCTTGATTTTGGCCTTTCATGACGGCAAAACCGTAATAACCACCGCGAGCTGGCTTAGTAACGATCTTGAGTGCGGTCCCAGTCTTGATCGCATACTGCATTACGGGAATATCTTCAAAACATGCGACTGAATTTCCATTGACGACATCATTATACATATTGTCTGAGTCATCAAAAGTTACGGTGGAAAAACCGTACTTGTCTTTTAAAGACATTGCATATTCGCCCGCAGCCGTCCCAGTCTTGATCGCAACTCTTTTACCCCGAAGTTCTTCTAATTTATCGATCTTACTGTTTTTAGCGACTGCCATGACAAAACCCGTCTTATAATATGGCTCTGAAAAATCAAATTTTACTTTACGTTCATCAGTCATTGCCATTCCAGCCATGACACCATCTAACTGGCCTGATTGGAGTGATTGGACTGCGGCGTTAAAACCGACTGGCTTGATCTCAACTTTGAAGTTTTCTTCTTTTGCGATCGCTTTTAATAAGTCGATATCGATCCCAACATATTGATTGTCTTTATTGGCAAATTCAAATGGTGGATAAGTAACGTCAGTCCCGATCTGATAAATTTTTTCTGCATGCGCTGTAGTACTTAGACTGATGAAAAATAGACATGAACAGAGTAAACTAACAAGTCCAAATAGCTTTTTAGTCATAAAAATACCCCTTACAATGATATATATATTAATATACCATAAACAGGGTTTTAAAAATGGATAAAATTTTTAATTAATTATTTTAGTGGTCAGGCGAAAAAAGAAGGCAAAGGCAAGTGCTGTGCTATAATGAGAGCGGATGTGTCGTAATAAACGATATGATGAAAGAAGGGCGTAAGATGAAGATCATTGGGATCGCAGGCTGTTATAAACGTGATGGGATCACGATGCAGATGCTAGAGTCTGTTTTAGAAAATGTTGGACCAGAAAATGAAGTCGAACAACTTTATTTAGCTGATCATGCGATCTATCCTGGTAGTCCAGCACTAGAGGATATCGTTTTAAGCTTAAAACAAGCAGACGTCTGGATCTTGGCGGCACCAACATATTGGGGAGCTCTTTCTGGTGTAATGAAAAACTTTCTCGATTGTTTACGTCAGGTAAGTTTGCGTTTTGATAAGAGAGGAGATCCTCATCCGATCGAACCTTTTAGGCATAAGCACTATGTTTTACTGACGAACTGCTATGCCAAAACTTGGGAAAATGTCGTTGGTGGCACAACAGATACAGCTTTGCGGACGATGGACAAGGTCATGACGACTTTAGGGTTGATCAAAGTTGGTGAAGCTGTTCAGACCAATACATATTTTCTCACAGCTTTACCTATAAAAAAGCGATCTGAGCTAGAAAAATTGGGACAAAAAGCTGGTATTTCACAACGAAAGGATGATGAGACTGTGAGACGTTATATCGAATTGTTTTTCATTGTAGCAGGCATGGCTTTTCTCACGATGTTACTTCAAGCAGCTGTTTTACATATTTTAGGGCAAACATTGAATTTTTGGAATAATTATATTTCTTTTGTAATTATCTTCTTTATTTTATTGTCGTTAGCATTACGCTTTTTTACAGTCGTCAAACATAAGCGCAAATAAGTCTCATAGAAAACAGGCTAAAGATCACTCTAACGTCTAAGACGCAGATCTTTAGCCTGTTTTGGTATCACGATCTTAGCCAACGATCGTCAGAATTTGTTTAATAAAGTTTTGTTGAGAGCTAGAGCAGTTGCTCCGATCGAACCAGTGTAGATGTCAAAATCTTTAACAATAAATTTAGTTGTACTTGTCATAGATGAAAGCGATGATTCATAGCTCAATAACGATAAAAGCTGTTCTTTGATCATCGGTTCATTGAATAGCTCTCCGCGAATAAAGACTTTGCTTGAGTCAAGGATCATCGTCATATTCAACAGTGCTAGAGCAATGTAATTGATCGCAATATCTAATAGATGAACAACACCAGTATCTCCTAAGCGATATGCTTTTAGTAAAGTTTGTAAAGTAATATCTTTAGGTTCAGTTGCAAGTTGGCGTAAAAAAGTCTCGGTGGAACTTTCAAAGAGTAGCGCTGCTTTTTTTAAGAGCCAAGTCTCACTGGCATAAGTCTGAAGACAGCCACGTTTGCCACATTCACAAAGATTTCCTTGCAAAGAAACGCTCGTATGCCCGATCTCACCAACTAAGAAATTTTGTTTGCAAAAGATCTCACCACAGTGAACATATGAACAATAGATCCCACGTGAGAGGTTAAAGAAGAGAAAATTATCTTCTTTGTCAGGTGAGTAGAGCTTTTCTGAAAGTGCCATACAATTGACATTATTTGAGAAAAACACGGGCAAGTCGAAAGCATCGCTGATCAGATCTAGTGAAAAATTTTGCCACAAAGGGTTATTGGTAAGGATCTGGTCAGCTTTTATATAATTAAAGTGTCCGGGTAAAGCGACACCGATCGCTTGAACTGTAACTGGACTTGCAAGTAAAAACTCTTGGAGTTTATCGATAAAACATTCACTAGTCAGATGGATCGCATTATTTTCTACGGGATAGGCTACTTGAGAGATGATCTTACCTAAATTATCCGTCAAACTAAAGGTGTAATAGCGTTCAGAGATCTCGGCACCGATAAAATAACTGTGGTCATGACAGACTGAAAGCAGGATCTTTTTTCGACCTGCTTTATTTTTTTTGTCAAAAGTTTCACCGGCTTCATATAGTAGCCCGTCTTCGACCATTTGACTGGTAAGAGAGCTGACCGTTGCGGGGGTGATCTTTGTTTTATTGGCGATATCGATCCTAGAGATCGCACCATTGGTATAAACTTCATCCAAGATCTTAGCGCAAAGTTCGCGTTGCTTTTTTGTGAATGCCATATATTTTGAAGTCCTTTCGTCAAATTACCACTAAAAAATAATTTATTTTAAATAGTGAATATTAAATGTTATTGCTGATATTCCTTAATTATACTACGTTTTCTTGGTTTAGAAATAACTTTTTGATTCGTTCATTTTTATAACTAAATTGTTGACAAAAATCAAAAAAGTGTATTACAATTCATTTGTTGATAAATTATAATTAAACGAAGCTATATTAGGGGGTAATTATTTGTTTTTATAATTTATTAATTGAGTTAAGTAGATCATGTAAAAAATATAGGAGTTGAGTAAGAAATGAGTAATAAGGGTCAAAGTATTCAAGATAAATTGATGCCATTTGCGATGAAATTAGGCAACAATAAATTTTTAGTCGCGATCAGAGATGGGATCATCTTATCAATGCCATTGATCATCATTGGATCATTTTTTATGATCTTGGCAACTGGCTTTTCGATCCCCCCATTTGAAAAGTGGTTGACTGATGCTGGTATTGGTGCTTACCTCTATAAGGGGTCAGATAGTAGTTTTGGTTTGATCGGTCTTGTATCTAGTTTTGGCATCGCTTACAGTTTGGCGAAGCAATATAAGACTGACGGTGTTTCAGCGGGGATCGTCTCATTATCGTGTTTTATCGTGGTGACCCCATTTTTGACTTCAAATGATGGTAGCTCGATCTTGACATCATATATGACAGCACAAGGACTATTTGTAGCGATCATTTTGGGGTTGATCAACGGATATGTTTACCAATGGTTCATCAATAATGATATTGAGATCAAACTTCCTGATAGTGTTCCCCCAGCTGTATCTAAAAGCTTTAGTGCGATCATTCCTGGGGCAGTATTGGTGTCATTTTGGTTACTAGTATATAGCTTATTGGATCATTTTAAGTTGCCAGACATGCATTTATTAGCTAAAACAGTCTTAGGTGTGCCTTTGGGAATGTTAGGCAATAATATTTTTGGTGTTGTGATCTTAGTTTTATGTAACAGTCTTTTCTGGTTCGTTGGGCTTCATGGTGGCAATATCGTCAATAAGATCATGGAACCGATCTGGATCTCAAATCTAAATGATAATGTGCAGGCACATAAAATGGGTGAGCCTTTGCAACATATTTTTACGACTCCATTTATCAATAATTTCATTTATATTGGTGGTGCTGGGGCTACGATCGGACTTGTGATCGCTTTAGCTTGGATCGCACGGCGGAAAAAAGCTAGTCAACGTGCAAAAGCTCTATCACCGATCACGTTGATCCCAGGTTTTTTCAATATCAATGAACCGACGATGTTTGGGGTACCAGTTGTTTTGAATGTCTTATTGATCGTACCGTTTATCTTGGCACCATTGATGAATTTGTTGTTATCATATGCGGCAGTCAAAGTTGGGATCTTACCATTGATCTATGCTGAACCAGGTTGGACGACACCACCGATCATCAGTGGCTTTTTATGTACTGGTAGTATTATGGGCTCGATCGTTCAAATCATTTTGATCGTTTTAGATGTGTTATTGTATCTACCATTTATCTTGAATTTAGAAAAAACATTTAAACAAGAAGAAGCTAAAAGTGAGGAATAATAATGGTCAAACGTTTGATAAGTGCAGATACATCTGAAGTTTTACAGATGAGTGCACAAGAATTAAAGCAAAGTATCAAAGCTAGCGAAGGTCGTGTCGTCTTATCAGAAAATTTTGCTCCACGGGAATGTTTTGTTGAAGATATCACCAATGCAGAAGTTGCGAGTGCTTTTGGAGCGGATCTGTTATTGCTAAATGGAGTCGATGTGTTAGAGCCTAAGATCTCTGGTTTGACAGTCTCATCTTCTGAGATGATCACCAAATTACATGAATTAACAGGTCGTCCACTTGGTGTCAATCTAGAACCAGTTGATCAAAATGCACAGATGGCAGAAGATCGTTTGGATATCTCAGCTGGACGAAAAGCAACTTCTGATACTTTTAGACGCATTGAAGCTTTGGGTTTTGATTTTGTCTGCTTGACGGGAAACCCTGGGACTGGTGTGACAAATGCTCAGATCATAGATGCGATCGTGCAAGCTAAACAGGCTTTTTCTGGTCTGATAATTGCTGGGAAGATGCATGGAGCTGGAGTTGACGAACCAGTCGTTGATCTAGAAGTTACAGCCGAGTTGATCAAAGCTGGAGCAGATATCATCTTGGTCCCAGCAGTTGGAACAGTTCCTGGATTTACACAAGAGCAATTATGCCAAGTTGTTTCTCTAGTTCATCAAAAAGGTGGCCTAGTCTTATCAGCGATCGGGACGAGTCAGGAGAGTTCTGATACTGAAACGATCAAAGAGATCGCTTTACTAAATAAAATCTGTGGTGTAGATATTCAACACATCGGGGATGCAGGGTACGGTGGTGTTGCCCCCGTCGAAAATATTTATGAATTAAGTAAAGTGATCCGCGGTGTTAGACATACAGTTTCGGCGATCGCACGTTCGATCAATCGTTAGGGGGAAAATAAAATGGAAAAAACAACGATCATGTTAGCTTGTGCAGCTGGGATGAGTACGAGTCTACTCGTGACAAAAATGCAAGCAGCAGCAAAAGAACAAGGGATCGATGCAACGATCTTTGCGGTCCCAGTTTCAGAGGCTAAGAAGCAAACAGAAGATCAAAAAGTCGATGTGATCTTATTAGGACCACAAGTTCGCTTTATGTTAGATGAATTTAAAACAACTTTTGGTGAAAAGCAGATCCCAGTTGAAGTGATCCCAATGGGAGATTACGGTATGATGAATGGGAAAAATGTCTTAAATTTAGCGCAAGGATTGCTTAAATAGGGGAGAAAATATGGACGAAAAAACATTACAAGCTGTTATGGGTCTGATCATGTATGGTGGCGATGCTAAAAGTTGCGCAATGGAAGCTTTGAAGTTCGCTAAAGAAGGCGATTTTACTAAAGCTCATGAAAATTTAAAGCAAGCAAAGCAAGATCTAGCTAGTGCCCATAATGCACAAACGGAGATGTTAGCTAATGAAGCTAAAGGCAAAACAGCTCAGATGACATTGCTTACAGTTCATAGCCAAGACCATTTGATGACGGGGATCACTTTTGTTGATGTTGCTGAAGAATTGGTCGAATTGTACGAATATTTAGCTAAAAGATAACATACTATAAAGAGGCAGCGCTTGGTTCGAAAGTATCCAGCACAGCTTCTTTTTGATACGAAATAAAGAAAACGTTTTAAAAAGGAGAACTCAGATGGTTTCTAAGAAAAATAGACAACTGCAATTACAGCGACAAGCCATTAAGAAAAATCGGTACACGATCAAACGGTTAAGTATAGGAGTAGCTTCAGTCTTAGTCGGAGTAGGGCTAAGTTTTGGGGGAAATACGTTAGTAAAGGCTGATATGGCAGATACTAATATTGAGCAAACAGATAACAATGATCCTTTAGCACAGCAAAAGGAAGATAAAACGAGCACTCAAGGTATCTCAAACGATGTTATCCAAGATCCAGCATCTGAAAAGACAGCTGCAAGTTCTTTAGCAAATACAGCAGGAACCGATAAAGAGACGAGTGAAGAAAAAATTTCACAAGTACCCCAAACCCAAAATGTAGCTGATAAAGAGGCAACAACCACCGCAGCTACTGTGGAAAGTTCACACAAGATGCTTTAAATAAAGTAGATAATGGGAGCTTTGATGGCGAATATACGGCTAATAAAGATAGTTGGGAATATTCGGCTGATGGTAATGCGAAAGTAGTGACTGATGATACTGGTAGTCATGCAGCGATCGTGGGGACTGATCCTGATAGCTCAGTAATGCAAAAGATCTCAACGACTGCTGGAAAAGAATACTCCTTTGAAGCCGATGTAAGGTTAGATACTGATATTGATTCGGGAATGTATTTAGTCGCTAAAGAAGTCACAAACGGACAACCTGGTAAAGTGTTGCAACAGATCGAACTAACAGGTGTCAAAGGTGACTTTGCTCACAAAAAATTCACTTTTACAGCAACGACAGCTCAAACCTATATCGGCTTAGTCAAAAAAGTCGACCAGGCACTCGCTCTAGGTGCAGGGGCAAGTTTAGACAATGTCAGTGTTAAAGAAAATGAAAAATATGATCTTGTTTGGGAAGATGATTTCAAACAAGATCAACTTGACCAAAATACTTGGGGCTATGAACTGGGTAGTGTACGTGGCAATGAACAACAGCACTATACTGACAGTAAAGATAATGTTTATCTTGAAGATGGTAAGTTAGTCTTACAGATCACTGATCGTAGAGGAGAAGATCAATATACTAATCCGCGTGGGGGAGCAAATGGACGAGAAGTGATCTATGATTCGGGGAGCGTTCGAACAGCTGGGAAAAAAGAATTCCTCTATGGAAAGATCGAAATGCGTGCTAAATTGCCAAAAGGTAAAGGAGCATTTCCAGCTTTTTGGACATTGGGTTCTGATTTTACTTTAGATGGTGATATCTCAGCTGATCAAGGTTATGGTTGGCCTAGCACTGGTGAGATAGATATCATGGAACTTATCGGTTCTCCTAATGGCAAACATGCAGGCGAAGTAGCTGAAGGTGATCAAAGTAACAGTAAAGTTTATGGTACTCCGCATTTCTATTATGAAAAGGGTGATGCTGATAAAGATGGCTCTTATTCTCCATACGAAATGGGAGGTAATCTTAGCCTAAACAAAGACTTTTATGATGAATTTCATACTTTTGGGATCAATTGGTCACCAGATAAGATCGAATGGTATGTTGATGGTGTTGTTTATAATACTTTAGATCTGACAGCAGATGAACGGGCTAAAGCTGCTGCTGCTTGCTTCAATAAACCACAATACATCCAGCTAAATTTAGCAGCTGGTGGCAATTGGGCGAAGAATGCAGGTTATTATCTGGGAAAAGATGATACGAAGTTTATCATCGATTACGTTAAATATTATCAGTCAGATGAACAAAAAGCCGCAGCCGCTGCGTATTATGCAACTGTGCCAAAAATCGACGGTATCAAAGATATCACAATGACTGAAAAGACAGTCCCTGATCTTTTAGCTGGTGTAAATATCAGCGACAAAAACTATCAACTCGATTATTCAGTTGAAGATGAATATATGTTCACCAATGCTGGGCAAAATACAAATTCGACTTTACGAGTTTCAGGTGTGGCTGATCAAGCTAAGTTAAAAGAACTAGCCCCAGGTGTCTATAATATTTATTACAGTGCAGTCCCTAGGGGTGTTGACCTGACTAAGACTCCAACAGCTAAAGTCATCCATCAGGTTGCTCATCTAACAGTCTTACCAGCTGAGGGACTAGTCGGAAAAACAGGGGAGACTTTGGCAAGTGTTGCTTTACCGCAAGGATTTTCATGGCAAGATCCAACACAAGTCATCGGAAGTGCTACAAGTTATGGTCTTAGTTATCAAACTAAAGGCGGACGCACTGTGTTGCTTGAGTTACCAGCAGAGCAGATCCATGAGACAGGTTTAGTAGTTCCAGAAAATAAAGTTATTTTAGAAACTAATGATCATCAATTTGATGGGACACAAGCTGAAGTTGAAAAAAATAGTGTTGCTTTACAAGATAAACTCACTGAGATTATGCACTTAGGGCAAGGGACATTTACGTTTAGGTATCAGTTAGATCCTGACGATACGATCGTGAGAAACTCACAAGTTTTAGCCTTGATGTCGCTTTCTGTTAAGGGAACTTCAAATGAATATGCAACGTTTTATTTAGATACGAAAAATAATAATGTTGGTTTAGAATTTAGAGGAAAACCGATCGTCAAATTCGCAGTCGAGGCTAGCGGGTTGAGCAACTCAGATTGGCATACGCTCAGTTATGTTTTTACTGGACAACAGGTTAAGCTATATTTGGATGGAAATCAGCTCGGAGCGACCGAGTTTACAGGTGCTTTGAGTGATCTTAGTTGGGCAAACAAAGTTGATACTTTAGCCTTAGGTGCGGTCTTGCGGAAATACGATGGTGTTTCAGTGTGCCATTGGGGACTAAAAGGTAAGCTCGATCAAGTTATCGTGTCAGATCAGCCAGCTGATGCTGAAATGATCGCTACGCTTCATCAAGCGACTGCACGTAAAGAACCAACGGCAGGGAGTCTTTTTGATAAATATTCTGAAGGCGTTTTTGAATATCGGATCCCATCGTTAGTGAAAACCCCTCAAGGGACACTTGTTGCAGTTGCTGATGCAAGAAAGAAGCACTATAACGATTGGGGCGATGTAGCAACAGTAGTTAGAGTCAGTCATGATGATGGTAAGACGTGGAGCGATAACATCGTTGTTTTAGATCTAGCTACACAACCATATTTTACGACTAATTATAGTAAAGCAGATTGGAATACCAATATGACTCAATCAGCTTTTACGATCGATCCAACGTTATTGACGGATTCTAATGGCAAACTCTATCTCTTAGTTGACGCCTATCCAGAATGTCAAGGGGCAGTAAATTCAAAGGCTGGCTCAGCCTACGAACAGATCAATGGGAAAAATTATTTAAAACTCACGGATTTTAATAATCAGACTTATACTGTGCGTGAAAATGGGATCGTATATGATGCTAAAGGAAATGCGACTGACATGTATGTTGATGAAGGAAATTTTGCAACAGCCTTTAGTACCAAAGGAGACCTTTACCAAACAGGAAAAAATGGGGCATCTGCGACTTATTTAGGTAACATTTACTTACGTAGTGGTCGTGATAAAACTGGAGTGACGCGTCCTGGATCAAAGACAGCACCATTATTTACAGCATTAACTGGTTTTTTGTGGCTATTGACAAGTGAAGATCAAGGTCAAACTTGGTCAGCGCCGATGGATCTGACTCCAGATATCAAAGAAGATTGGATGGGTTTTATAGGAACCGGAGCAGCTGCTGGGCGTGAGATTGAAGTAAATCATGATGATGGAACAAAAACGAAGCGGTTGATTTTCCCGATATACTATACTAATCAGCAAGGTACAGGTATGGGACGGCAAAGTAGTGCTAACATTTACAGTGATGATGGTGGTCAAACTTGGCGTCGGGGCGAATCACCAAATGACGGGCGTATCTTTGGCAATGGACAGCATACAAATTCTAAGGATTTCAACACTTCAGTTACTGAACTGACAGAAAGTCAGATCGTTCAGTTGAATAATGGACATCTCTTACAATTTATGCGAAACACGGGTAAAACGATCGCGATCGCTTCAAGTACAGATTATGGTCAAACTTGGAATGATAATGTAACTGTGACTGATCTGCCTGAACCTTATGTCAATCTTTCAGCGCTCCACGTGAACTTAAACGGCAAAGAATATATTGTATTATCTAATCCTTTAGGTGATCCTCAAGGCGAACAGATCCAAGTGCGTAATCAGCGAAATAAAGGGATCTTGCGTATTGGTGAGGTCCAAAGTGATGATTCGATCAAATGGTTAAGTGCCAATGTTTTTGAGCCGTTTCGTTTTGCGTATTCAAGTTTAGTCCAACTTGATCCCAAAACAGTCGGGCTTGCATATGAGCATAACGGCCATATCAAATACCAAACCTTTGATCTCGAGCAATTATTAGCCACAAAAATACGTGAAGATGCTGTTATTTTACGTAGCTTTGAAAAAGAGATCAATGGTGATCAATTGTTGCTCAAAGTTAAGTTTGATACTCCAGTTTTTATTACTGGTGAACAAAAATTAGCGCTTCAGATCGGCGATAAGCAAGAAGAAGCTATTTATGTAAGTGGTAATGGAACTAATGAACTTGTCTTTAGTTATCAATTAAAGAAGACGGACACAGGTCAGATCAAAGTGGGCTTACAGACAACGAAAACAACAATTGCTAATAAATACGGTTTTAATGCAACAGATACGACTAAACATACAGTAGGTTTTATCGGCGAGATCAAATCTGGGGCTGCGATCACAGAGATGTTTGATAAAAATGCTGGTGATAAAACTTGGGTCTTTGTCGGAGGTGAAACGACTCAAGGGGGATTTGATCAAACTGGAGGCGCTAGAAACTATGTTGGACAATTCGAAGAGTATATTCGGTGGATAAAATCAGAAACTGAACTAGGGCGGCAACGCTATACGATCAATACTGCGCAAAAAGGAATGGATCTAGCTACGATCTTGGCTAATTATGATGAATTAGTTGCTAAATATAGTCCTAAAGCAGTGGATTATTGTTTAGGAAAGGAAGAACTTCAAAAAGAGGATCTGATAGCTTATCAGCAAACTTTGAGTGCCTTTATCGATCGTGCTTTGATAGATGGTTTTGTTGTTTTACAGATGCCATATGCAACTAAAGATGAGGCTGAAAATGAGCAGATCAAACGTTATATCGAAGCCACAAAAGCAGTCATCGCTAAGTATAGTAACGATGACCGGATCGATAAGATCGTTTTAGTCGATCATTTTTTTGCAACAGATAATGATGGATTTAAACAAAATTGCTTAAATGATGATGGGACATTAAATGCTAAAGGGCATTTGGAGATTGGACGACAATTAGCTAAAGCAACGCTTCAAACAACGGAAGGTTACCTAGGTAATGATGTGAAATTAGACCTAAACGCTAAGCCGGAAGCAACTGAGTTTTTGAAAGAAAGTCCAAAGGTGACATATAGTGATGGTAAGCTATCGATCGAATCAGGTCAAGGGACCTGGCGTTATGAGCTAAAAATCGGTCCACAAATTTTAACGGGTGATTTTACGAATCAAACTTCACTTGAATTAAGTACTTTTGCAGGACAAAATTACGAGCTAGTCGTAACGAGTGCAGATGGTAAAATGCAGTTAAAAACAGTTACGGGAACTTTAGATGACCAAACAGCTGCAAGTGTTAAAACACAAACGTTGGATAGAAACCAACAGCGGATAAAAGAACTTTTGGAAAATAAGCAAAGTGTGACTTGGCTTTTTATGGGGGATTCGATCACGCATGCAGCAGCTTGGACACTTGGGTATGACGGGATTGCGCAGTCATTTGAAAAATATTTAACTGATGATCTTGGACGGACACAAGATGTTGTCTTAAACACAGCTGTTTCAGGGGCAACGGTTGCAAGTACCATGGCACAGATCGATCAAAGATTAGATAAATATTCACCAGATGTGATTTCGATCATGTTAGGGACAAATGACGTAGCCAATACTAAATTGACCCCAGAACAATTTAAAGAGCAGTTACAACAATTGATCGAAAAAGCGCGTAAGAAGAATGCAATCATTATCTTACGGACTCCAACACCTTCGCCACAAGCAAGTCGTGTCAAGCGGATCCCTGAATTTATCGAAGTGATCAAACAGATCGTAGCGCAAAATGAAGATTTGTTACTAATTGATCAATATACACCGTTTAAGGAGTTAGTGGATAAATATCCGTATCTATGGGAAAAAGAGAATTTGTTTGTTACAGACGGGATCCCGCTTCATCCAGGACCAAATGGGCAACTACTTTTAACAAAACTCTTTATCCAAGGTGTTGGCTTAAGTCAGTATGGTAGTCATATCGAAGAATTGGAGTATCTTGTACCAACGACAACGACTTCGATCCCACAAACGCCAACCATTAGTTACGATGATCAAGCACAGACCATAAGTCTTGATCTAGCTAAAGTCACTGGAGTCGATTTGTCAAAAGTCGCTGAATATACTTTAGTTGCTAAAGAAAAATATGGGACTAAAGTATACCAAGTCACAGGTACAGCTGGTATTTTGACATTAAAAGGATTGTTAGCAGGAAAAGAATATGAGATAAGTTTACAAGCTGCAGGAAAAGATGCTCCTGTAAATTATATTTGGCAAACTGTGACGGTTGGTGAAGAGTTGCTAGAAATTCCAACACCTCCAGTAAGTCCAACTATGCCAGACGTATCTGAGACCCCAGAGACAAATGATCCAACAATACCAAAAGACCCTGGAACTACAATATTACCAAAAGATTCAGTCATATCAAACTTACCAAGTACTTCAAATATTCCAGTAATGTCAACTAAGCAACCACATGTTGACAAAACTGTGTCGATATCAATGGCAACAGAAAATGAGGACGCTAAAGATACAGAACTAACAAAATTACCACAATTAGGTGAAAAAACTAAGCCATCAATTGTGGGGGCGCTTTTTGTAATGTTA
This sequence comes from uncultured Ligilactobacillus sp., assembly GCF_948826705.1. Taxonomy (NCBI): domain Bacteria; kingdom Bacillati; phylum Bacillota; class Bacilli; order Lactobacillales; family Lactobacillaceae; genus Ligilactobacillus; species uncultured Ligilactobacillus sp. Next base: position 10,344 of record NZ_CAQLEL010000151.1, on the reverse strand, counting down.
GCTTCTCTTTTGGGGATGGGATCATTACTTGATAAAAAGCGAAAAGGCAAATAATTAAAGAATAGTAGGAAATATAGCAAAAGAGGCTGTGCCATAAGTAAAAAGACATCTTTAAATTCCGAACGTTGGAATTTAAAGATGTCTTTCTTTACCCTGAAAATACTAGTTTTTAAGACTTTACAGGGTTTAGTAACAACTAAACAATGAATAGTAACTTCTTAGTGGTAGTTTTCATTAATATATAATATTAAAGACTGATCATGCCACAGCCCCTTTTGTTTGTGTAATAGCTTTATACTTTAACGATCCACCCTTCAGGCGCTTTTTTATCGCCAAATTGGATCCCGGTCAATTCATCATAGAGTTTTTTAGTAACGGGACCAACTTCTGTTTCAGAGTAAAAGACGTGTAGTTTATCTCCGATCTGGAAACCACCGATCGGAGAGATCACAGCCGCAGTTCCACAGGCACCAGCTTCGACTAAGTGATCAAGATCATCTAAGTAAATATCTGTTTCTAAAGTCTCCATCCCCAGACGCTCTTTAGCGAGATAGAGCAGTGAATATTTGGTGATGCTTGGTAAGATCGAAGGGGATTTTGGTGTAACGAACTTGTTATCGTTGGTGATCCCAAAGAAGTTAGCTGAACCAACTTCTTCGATCTTTTTATGTTCAAGTGGATCTAAATAGATACAGTCAGAAAAGCCTTGTTTTTTAGCTTCGGCCCCTGGTAAGAGACTAGCTGCATAATTACCACCAACTTTGCTTTGACCAGTACCCTTATGAGCAGCACGGTCATAATTAGCCGCTAAGAAGTTAGTTGGTTGGAGACCACCTTTAAAGTAGTTACCAACAGGCATTGCAAAGACGGTAAAGATGTATTCTAAAGCGGGATGGACACCGATATTTGGTCCGACCCCGATGATATTTGGACGTAAGTAAAGGGTACCACCTGAACCATATGGAGGAACATAGGCTTCATTTGCCTTTACCACTTGCTTTAGAGCGTCGATGAACATCTCTGTCGGTACTTCTGGCATCAATAAACGTTGGCAGCTTCGTTGTAATCGCGCTGCATTTTGATCGGGCCGAAAAAGATTGATACTACCGTCTTTACAGCGATACGCTTTTAGGCCTTCAAATGCAGCTTGGCCATAGTGAAAGACAGGTGAGCCTTCATTGATCGCGATCGTCGCGTCCTCAGTCAAGCCAGCTTTGTGCCACTGGCCATCCTTATAATGTGCTCGGTAACGATAGGGTAGCTCCATGTAGTCGAATCCTAAATTTTCCCAGTCAAGATCAACTAGATCAGTCATAAAAATTCCTCCTTTGTAGGCTGGTTAGATCGCCTTATATGGATTATAGCACGCTTTAGAGGATTATGAAAAAATAATTAAAACGGCTCGATAATTAAAGCTTATTATTTTTAACAAACTCGATGAACTCTTGAGCTGCGAGCGATAATTCAACATTTTTACGCCACGCTAAAATGTGTTTACTATGACGAAGTGGAGTAAAGGGGATAAAGACGAGCTCAGAGGTATCAAACATCTCAAAGGCACCTTTAACACATAAGAGGCAAATATCACTTTGTCTCGCTAAAGTCGTAACATTGCCCAAGAGATTGCTGGTACCCAAAATATTGGCACTAGTGGGGATCGATTTGAGCCAAGCTTGAAGCTCACTACGGACGATCCCGCGTTTGGGTAAGAGCAGAGTCTCATTTTCAAGGTCTGCCCCTGTAATGGTCGCTTTAGTTGCGAGCCGATGGGTTTTGCGAACAACGACCCCCCAAGTCTCAGTTTGTTTCAAAGTTAAATAGTTATATTTAGCCACTTCGATCGGAGCGATCAAAAAACCAAGTTCCAGATCATTTTGATCTAAACGTTCTTTGATATCATTACCATCGGCATCGGTAATGTTGAAGTTCACAGCAGGATAATTTTGGTGAAAGGCAAGACAAGCCTGCATTGCGAGAGGAGAAATACTGGTTTCAACACAGCCGATCTTCAAAGTCTCGACGAGGATAGTATTTGTCTGCTGGATCTCATTTTTGGTCTGGTCCCAAAAGCCTAGCAGTTCACGGGCGCGTTTTTCAAAGACAAGCCCCGCCGTTGTCAAAGCCAGTTGACGTTTGCCACGGATAAAAAGCTTAGTCCCTAATTGTTGTTCAAGTTCCATTATCTGTCGGGAAAGGGTCGGTTGAGTTAGGTGTAATTTGGTAGCTGCCTTGGTGATGTTGCCAGTTTCTGCCACTGTGAGAAAGTATTCAAGTAAACGCGTTTCCAAGTGATCACTTCTTTCATGCAAAATATGAATAACTTATGACTCATTATAAGTATTTTACATTATATTGAGCTGGACATAAAATAAAAGTGAAAGGGGTGTTATGATGATGAATGAATTTGAAAAAGAAAATATTTTCGGCTTAGGTCAAAAAAATAAAGCGTATGCGAAATACTTCAATAAGGATAGTTTTTTGCAACAATTGATCGCAGGGAATGATAATGTTGATGTCAATGTGGCAAATGTGACATTTGAACCAGGATGCCGCAATGATTGGCATATTCATCATGATGGGTACCAATTATTGTTAGTTACAGCTGGTCAAGGCTGGTATCAGGAATTTGGTAAACCTGCTCGTCGCTTAAAAGCTGGTGATACGGTCAAGATCAATGAAAGTGTCAAGCATTGGCACGGTGCAACTAAGGATAGTTGGTTTGCCCATGTGGCGATCACCAAGGGAACGAGTGAATGGTTAGACGCAGTTTCTGATGAGGAATATGCTAAATTATAATGAGGAAAAGTAAATGGTAGAAAAACAAACAGCCGGTCGGGATAACCTGGGAAATTTTGCGCCCAAGTTTGCCGAATTAAATGATGATGTTTTATTTGGTGAAGTTTGGTCACGAGAAGATAAACTATCTGCCCATGACCGTAGTGTGATCACTTTATCAGCTTTGATCTCAGGGGGGAACTTTGAACAAGTTAGAACCCATATGAATATCGGCAAAGCTCATGGGATCACCCAAGAGGAGATGGCTGAGATCATTACGCACTTAGCTTTTTACGTTGGGTGGCCGAAAGCTTGGTCAGCTTTTAATATCGCTAAAGAAGTCTGGGGCGAATGAAAAAGAGTGTGGGACAGTACGGGTAGCTTATAACAGATAACAGGCGATCCACCTAGATGCACATTTTGCCTCTGGATGGATCGCTTGTTATTTTGTGCTGTGGTTATATAGCGTAGATGCATAACGGTCACTTTTTGTTAGTGGCCTTTTTTTGCTTGCGCCGTTTAGCTAAGAGTTTTTCTAAACGTGGGAGATAGAGCATGAAGATCACACTGATCAATGAACTTAAGACGAAAAATAGCAATAAAAATAGTATTAATAGTAGTATTTTTGAAACGTTATTTAAAACGCAGGTAATGAAGCCCCCGCTAACGATCAGAGTGATGACAGTCAGGATAATAGTATAGCGTTGTAGTTTAGCGCGATATTTTTGCATAAGATCCCTCTTTTCTAAAAAATATTATACACGATAATAGTGTGCTATACTGTAAAATAGAAATTTTATTGAAAGAGGGTCAGGTTTTTTGATCGATCTGCAAGATATTTTGGCAAAAATGAACTTAAACCAAAAGATCAACTACGATAAAGTCATGATGAAGATGGTCTCGACATGGCAAAAAGACCAAATTCGTCCCAAGATCTTACTGCACTCCTGTTGTGCTCCATGTAGTACGACGACACTTGAGCGCATGACAGAATTTGCGGATGTGACGATTTATTTTGCTAATTCAAATATTCATCCTCGTGCGGAGTATCAACGGCGTGAATATGTCCAACAAAAATTTATCCATGATTTCAACGAAAAGACCGGTAACAACGTGCAATTTGTGGCTGCCCCATATAAACCACAAGAATATTTCCAAGCAGTACGTGGGTTAGAAAAAGAGCCTGAAGGTGGCGATCGCTGTAAAGCTTGTTTTGACTACCGATTAGACATGGTAGCCAAAAAAGCTGTCGAATTGGGCTTTGATTATTTTGGGAGTGCATTGACGATCAGTCCACATAAAAACTCCCAAACGATCAATTCGGTAGGGATCGAGATCCAACGTTTTTACGATGTCAATTACTTGCCAAGTGATTTTAAGAAGGGCAATGGTTACCGCCGTTCAGTTGAGATGTGTAAGGAATATGACATTTACCGTCAATGTTATTGTGGTTGTATCTTTGCTGCTAAACAACAGGGTGTTGACTTATCGCAAACTAGACGGGATGCCCTAGAGTTCATGGAAGGTAAGAATGGGACCGAAGAATTTCCCGAGATCATCTTCCAGATCAATGGTGAAGAAGTATAGAAGAAAATGCCTGTGACTTCATAGTGTCATGGGCATTTTTAATACTAACGAGGAATAAACCATGGATGGCAACCGACCAAAGAATGTCTGTAGTGCTAAGGATCTTGATCATTTTGCCGTTCGTGGTAAAGGTCAAGGTAAAACCAACACTTAGAGCAAGATAGTGCGTTGTTTTGACACTTACAAGCATTTTTTACGGTAAGATAGATCAAGACCAACCAAAAATATGGTATCGCTTGGAAATAAAATCTGTTTTTACAATCGTTATGAAATCAGCTTGTTATTTTTCAGTGAGTCTTGATTTGTTTTTGCAACTATTTCAGCATTGGCTGGAATGTGGCTGAAAATCCTGTAATTGCGCTAACTGTTCAGGTGTTAAAGCAAAAAATTCGAGTGTATTTTTAATTTAAAAAGCTGTAAGTAGACATTTGTGCTTTCTGAAACAATATATGTCTTTTCAAGCGGGACCGAATTGTTGGAGTAAAAAAATATTCCAGTAAAAGTAGTAGTAAGTGATAAAAGCTAATGAGGACCTATAATATAGGTATTGTTTGGTAACAGTAAAGGTTTGCAGCTAGATCTCCCCGAATAGACCTTTTTTATTATATAGTTTTTAGTAAACGGTTTTAATAGAACAAAATAAAAAGCGCATCCCCCAAAGAGAAGATGCGCGGGTAAATCTCAAATTAATAGACTTGACCGACTTTAGATCTTGTCAAAGTCGAATTCAACACTTTCAGTGTTTTTTCGGATAATCGAATATAGACGTTTAAAGATAGGGTCTGAAATAAGGTAACTAATATCTTCAGACTGCGAATCTTCAAGCTGAACTGGCACATTTTTGATCTTATGACCAGAGATTTGAATATCTTTTTTTACGATAGTCTTGTCTTTAGCCAAGTTCTCAGTGTCAAACGCACGAACACGTCTAAATTTAACCATTGTATTCTTCCCCCTTGCAAAAATTACTTTAAATTCTACCATAGTAATTTGCAAATGCAAGAAAAATTTTAAAAATTGTGAAAACATAAAGTTAATATTTTCTTAATATATAGACTTTTTCTAACTATACCAGCAATGTAAGCAGGTAAGTATATGAAATTTATACTCTAGTCACTGGTTAAGCTAGGGGGAATATGTTATGGTTAAAAATCATCAACGACGATCGCTATTAATCGTTTCCGATCGCTGCGCTGACTTGAGCCGATAAATTACGCCAGTAGAGCAGATCATTATCTGCTAGATCTTGTGAAAAGGTCTCAAAATCTTTTCGCGGATAAACTTTGGCGATCTCTTCTCCCAGACTTCCCGTAATCGTTAAGATCATATCGGGCTTTTCCCACGCGGTCCCCCAATATGGACCCTCAAGTGCTGTGTCGAGCATATCTTGGACACCGTCTTGCGTCATGTCGTTGATGACACTTTCTCTGGTAGCTGTGTTATAGCCATTTGCTTTTAACCAAGCTAACTTTTCGAGTGCTTGGGGCAGATCATTTGGTATTAGATGTAACATTGATATTTTCCTCCTTGTTTTAGCTAGCTATATTATAACAAGTTGGCTTTTGATCAACAGGGAAAATGGAAACACCAGGATAATTTAGGAAAGGAAAAGCTATACTTTTATTCGAGATAGTTGCCAAAAAAAATGAAAATCAGTAGAACACTTATCCCGTTTGATGTAAAGTTGCTCAATATCATCTGGTGTTTTGATCGGATGACTAACCAAGTGAAGGTGATCCTAAAAGATGAGGGTGACTGGACTTTACCTGAAACTTATCTTATCCAGGATGAGGATGCCCTTGATGCGACGATCAGACTGACACGTGAGTTGACAGGGCAGACTGTTTCACCTAAAAATATTGAACAATTAGAGACATTGACCAATCCTAAGCGATCAGTTGATGGAAAACGCCTAGTGACAATGGTCTATATGACTTATTTACCGGAATTACCGGATATGATGACTTCGACCTTGGAACTATTTACCTTAGAAAACTTAAACAGCCACTATTATTTCACTAAAGGTGAGAAACAATTAGCGGTAGCGACAGTTGATACAGAAGCTGAGTATTACCAAAAACGATTACGAAAAAACAAATTCTACCAAGTCAGCGATTATGCTTTGAAAAAGGCTTGTTTGCACATTCGGCGCTCGTTGGATACACAACCAGACATCTTGAAGATCTTGGGTGAAGCTTTTACTTTGCGTGAAGCGCGTAGCTTATATGCACCGTTTTTAGGAGTAAGTTTTCATGAGATAGATAATTCGAACTTCAAAAAGACACACCAGCGACTTTTCCGAGAGATCGGAAAAGTAAATAAGCGCGGGCCAGGACGTCCAGCTAGTCTGTATCGCTTACGCTTTTAAATGAACTAAAAAAACAAGCTTTCCTGGGAAATATTTTCTCAAGAAAGCTTGTTTTTTAGTTAGGCTTGTAAAACTTCAAAAACTGCTTGAACTAAGGCTTGCTTAGTAAAGTAACCTTGTTGGAGCAGTGGAGCAAATTCTTTGACCGCATTTTTGTATTGCAGATACTCTTCTTGGGTGAGGCTCTCTAATTTTTCTAAAGCTTCGGCGATCGAATCAACTGCAAAACCAAGGTTATTTTTGATGATCAGCTCTTCATTTGAGATGCCACGCGGAATGATGACAGGTAGACCCGCAGCCAGATAAGTTCCTAATTTATAGGAAATATATTTGGAAGTATATTCTTGTGTATAGCCACCGTCATTCCAAACCAAACCAAAACCACCATTTTTAGAAAGCTTGATGCAAAGTTCGGCATCATTGAGCCAACCTTCATAGATAAGGTTCAAGTCAGTTGCTTCAGGCTTTTTAGAAGCAAACAAATGCAAGGGAGTATCATATTGCCAGTTTTGAACAAATGTAAATTTTGTTGGATCACCCGCGAAATTTAAACGTTTGACCTCGGTGGTATCATAAAGCATATTAGCATCTAAGGGATGATCCCACATGTGTTGAACAACATATTTTTTCTCTGTCAGGCCATTTTCTCGTAGGAAATGATACATCTGTTCAGAAGGCACGATCAAAAGTTCGGCTTTTTGATAAAAATCGATAAATGTTGGCAGCAAGTAGCGATTTTCAGCAAACATCAGCGGCGTCACATCATGGATAAAAATGATCAATTTTAACTTAGAATAGCGTTTGAAGTGATCGACCAAGGCGTGATCAAACTCGATCGTATTCCAAGATGGCGCTTGATAGATGACGATATCATTATTGCTTACAGAAGCGACCATACCGTCGAATCGTTTGCCAAGTTCAGTTGAGCTATCAACACTAAAAGGATAGTTGTAGATGCCGATCTCGTTAAAGCCCAGTTGTTTTCCAAACTGGAATGTCATATTTTGGGCTATCTGAGCGACACTATTTTTAGCCATTCCGTGAATGTTGGTCATGTGAACTTTCATTATGCATACCTCATATATTTTTAATTCTATTATATGGTATGACTCATACTTCTGTCGAATTATGTGGCTGATAAGCTATGGTCACTTTATCTAGTAATTCACCAAATACTTTAGCTTCACTTGCAGTCAAACTAGCCAGCGAATTTTGATTGACCTGTTGATAGATATCTTTGATCTTAGGTAGGATAGCTTCACCTTTAGAAGTCAAAAATAATTCTGAACGGCGGTGGTCATCATCAGAAAAACGTTTGCTGATCCAACCATCGGCCACTAATTTGTTGATCTGGCGGGTAACAACGCTTTGGTCACGATGTAATGTTTTGATGAAATATGCTTGGCTGATCCCAGGGGTCTCGGCGATCTTTTCGAGATAAAAATAATTTTTATCGCTGAGTCCGATCTTTTCATATTGAAAATTGAGTTCAGTTCGCAATTTGTGATTAAAAATTGAAACTAATTTGTCGATTCGTGGCTCCATGATCAAGCATCCTTTCGCAAATAAAGACTAAAGCAAGTCAACATCAATAAGACCAATCCGACTGTTACCCACATGGAAAGACGCATCCCGGCTGTAAATGTCGCTGGAATATTGGATAAAACGATCAAGATGGTGATCGAGGAAGCACCGAATGCTTGGCGTAAACTGTTGTTAAGTGCTGTAGCATGGCTGACTTCATCGGGATAAACATCAACAAAGGCTTCTGACATCGCTGGTGAAAATACGAGAGCATTTCCGATCATGCGAAGCATATAAGCACTTGTCAAGAGCCAAACAGGTGTAGTCTCAGAGATCATGACAAATGGGATCGCAGCGATCAACATCAAGATACCGCCCGAAATGATCAAATATTTAGGACCATGCTTGTCGTAAAGACGGCCGACTAAAGCTGCACTGAGCGCATTAGCGATCGCACCAGGTAACAAGATCATCCCAGAGACCATACTATTTAGGTGTAAAACATTTTGCGTGAAAATCGGAAGCATTTGTTCGGTCCCAAGTAAGACCATGAAAGCACAGATCCCTACTAAAGTCATCAATCTAAATGAACGATTTTTGACGAGTTGAACTTTGAGCATCGGCTGTTTGAGGCGAAGCTGACGTTTAACAAAGATAAAGAGGATCATAAGCCCTAAGACTAACATGATCCAGCCTTGTAAAGCTGAAGTTTGAAAGAAAGTCAAACTTGCTAAAGTCGATCCTGAACCAAGCAAGGATAGACCTACGGAGATAAAGTCGATCTTGATATCCTTAGGTTCAGAGAAGTTAGGAAAGGCAAAAAATCCGATCAACCAAACCAATAACATCATTGGTAAAACTAAGATAAAAATATAGCGCCATCCCAAAGTATTGACGATCAAACCGGAAAGTGTCGGTCCGATAGCTGGGCCAAAAGCGATAACTAGCCCAGACATCCCTAGGATCGTGCCTCGTTTTTCGAGAGGATAGATCGAGATCATCGTTGTCATTTGAAATGACATCAAGATCCCACTAGCACATGCTTGGACTAAGCGGGCAAGTAGCAAGATCCAAAAATCAGTAGCAAAGCATCCGATCAAAGTCCCTAAGATAAAGATCGCGATCGTAGTCAAAAAGATATTGCGTTTTTGGAATTTTTCATACAAATTAGATGAGAGCGGCGTGATGACCCCGATCATCAAAGTATACCCCGTTGTGAGCCATTGAACTAGAGTCAATGAGACATTCATCTCATGTTCGATGACGGGTAATGCAGTGATCATCATCGTTTGACTAGCTAAGCTGACAAAACCAGAAAATAAAAGCAATATAGTAACGATCAGTCGGATCTTAGGATCGATCGTTTTAGAAATATTATCCATAAATAAAATCCTTTCACTAATTAAATTCATGCAGATGCATATAAATACTCAATCTATATTACATGTAATTGCATGTAATATCAAGTGGAAGAAAATATTTCCCAGGTTAAGTAATTTCTTGCGCTTTAGGTAAGTTAATTATATATTTAAAATGTCGTTTGGTAACTAGGGTTTGTTGTAGTTGAAGAAAACTTTTCTTCGCACTGTGAAGTAGTCGTGCTGCGAAATGCAATGCCGCATTTCTTCGCACTGTTATATATAGGGGGCATACATAATGAAAGCTATTTTAACTGTTGTTGGTCAAGATAAGGTCGGGATCGTTGCTGAAGTCAGTCGCTTTTTGGCTGAACAGGATATCAATATTCTCGATATCAGTCAAACTATTTTAGAAGGCCACTTTACTATGATGATGGCAGTCCAAGTTACAGAACAAAGCGATCTGCAAATTATCTCAACTAAACTTGTTGAATTGGGTCAGACCTTGAAAGTTGAGATCAATTTGCGCAATGAAGAAGTTTATCGCGCAATGCACCAACTATAGGAGGAAAGTTCATGGAATTTGATAAGGTTTTAGAAACGATCCATATGATATCTGATCAAAAGCTTGATGTCCGCACTGTTACCATGGGGATCTCCTTGATGGATTGCATTGATAGTGACAGTGATGTGGCTTGCCAAAAGATCTACGATAAGATCACTACCAAGGCT
>NZ_CAQLEL010000150.1:0-28879 GCF_948826705.1 uncultured Ligilactobacillus sp. | reverse complement strand
TGTATTTTACAGGTTCGGTCTTAGGGATCGTCTCGATGGTGCCAGGGGGGTTAGGCTCATTTGATGTCTTCATGATGTTTGGATTATTACCATTTGGTGTTACTACGGAGCAAGCTGTGATCTGGCTGTTGTTTTTCCGTTTGTTCTATTACATCATTCCTTTTGGGATCGGCTTGAGCTTTTTTGTCCACTATGCAGGTAGTCAAGTCAATCATAAGTTAAACGGGATCCCTAAGTTGATCTTGCAAAAGACGGCCCATATGTTATTGACCGTCTTTCTATATGTTTCTGGGATCTTATTGTTACTAGAAGCAGCTATTCCTAATTGGGCGTATTCAAATTCATTTTTAGCAAAACTATATCCGTACACCTTTTTATTTATTAACCAGTTGACCGATATCGTATTTGCATTTGCCTTGATCGGGATGGCACGTGGGATCGAAGCTAAGGTCAAAAAAGCGTATTGGCCGACCTTGATCGTTTTAGGCATCGGGATCGTTAATACTTTGTGGCGTGTCTATACTCCAACTTTAGCTATCTTTTTAGGTGTGATCTTAGTGATGGTCATCTTGTCACGTAAAGAGCTCTATCGTAAACAACTACGCTATTCGATCACTAAAAGGATCGTGGATGGCTCGATCTTTGCGGGGATCTTTTTCTTGTATGCGATCGTTGGGTTTATCAACTCACCAAGTTATATCCATCATCATCGTGTACCAACGATCTTTTTATTTCCTGCACAAAGTATCTGGCTTTCCGGTTTTATCGGCTTATTGATCGCAGCTTGTGTCTTATTATTGATCAGCAACTATTTGTGCAGTGGTAAAGACATTTTTGCAAATACTGGTTTTGATAAGGAACGTGTGCGCGCGGTGATCGAAAAATTTGGCGGTAATGAAGTAAGCCACCTAGCCTTTTTGAAGGATAAAGAGTTATATTTTTACACAGAAGATGGTGAAGATAAACTCTTTTTCATGTACCGGATCAAGACCGATAAATTGATCATCATGGGTGAACCAGTGGGAGATCATGATTATTTACAAGAAGCTGTCCAAGCGTTCATGCAAGAAGCGGATAATTATGACTATCAATTGGTCTTTTATGAGATAAATGAGAGTTTCACGATGTTACTGCATGAGTATGGTTTTGATTTTATCAAGACAGGTGAAGAAGGCTTGGTCAAGCTCAGTGAATTTACGCTTCAAGGTAAAAAGCGGCGGGCGCAACGTGCCTTGATGAACAAATTTGAACGTGAAGGTTATGAATTTACTTTTGCTGATCCCCCATTTACTGATGATTTGATGGCTGAACTTAAAGCTGTCTCGGATAGTTGGTTAGGCAAACAAGTTGAAAAGGGCTTTTCACTAGGATTCTTTGATGAAGCCTACCTAAATGAAGCTCCAGTCTGTTTGATCCGTGATGCGTCAGGTAAACTAGTCGCATTTGCTTCGATGATGCCGATGGATGAAAAGACATTATCGATCGATCTGATGCGTCACAGCCAAGATGCACCATCTGGGATCATGGATAAGATCTTTATCAGTTTATTTGAATATGGTAAAGAACAAGGATATGAGTATTTTGATATGGGGATGGCTCCGTTATCAAATGTTGGTGAATCACGCTTTAGTTTTATCGGTGAAAGAGTCGCACGTTTTATCTTTGAATACGGTGATCGTTTCTACGCTTTTCAAGGTTTACGTTCCTATAAGAACAAATATGTTACGAAATGGAGCGCTAAATACACGGCTTATCGGAAGCGGACTTCGCTAGTCGATGCGATGATCTTGGTGACGTTGACGGTCAACCAAAAGCATATCAAAAAGGGCAATAGACGCAATTTGCTCTTACCGAGATTTTTACAATAAACATTAAGCATCCAGGTGTGTGCCTGGATGTTTTTTGCTCAAAGTGATATTTTTCTTACCACCCTTAACTGTTTTAGTAGCAAGTTAAGTTATTATGATCATTGTGATCAAAACTAAAAAAATGTCGTCTCTGGCTAAGCTAGGGCTTGTTGTGATTTTTAACCTTATCAGTTCGCTTATGGTGTATGGAATGATATTTATGGTCGTATTTGGATATAATTCTTAAATCTTAGCCTCAGTTTGTTAGCTGAGGCCTATTTTTTATTGAATGGACCTGGTGAATTTAAGACCTGTGCTATAATCTATAACAAATACATAAAAACATCAAAATATTTTATCTAGCAACTATTTTGACCACAAGAGGGCGGTCTTGACCGTACACTTATTTGCTAAAGGCTTAGCGTTGACGCAGATCGTGTTAGTTCAAGCGAACTATAGTCTGGTTATTTTAGTCAGTGAATACCCTAGTGCTTTAGTAGTGATCTTTTTATCACTCAAGAAAAATACAACTCATAGTGAATGATAAGGGACCCATATGATGTGTATTTTTACATCATAATGGGTCCCTTATCATTTATATGGTATTAAAATTCATAGTCACTGTCTTGCATAGCTTCAACGTTTCCAAGTAAGTAACCATTACCAACTTGGGAGAAGAAGTCATGATTGGAAGTCGAAGTTGAGATCCCATTCATAACAACAGGGTTAACATCTTCTGCAGTATCTGGGAAGAGAGGATCCATCCCTAGATTCATCAAAGCTTTATTGGCATTATAGCGTAAGAAAGTCAAAACATCATCGACCCAGCCAACTTGGTCATAAAGAAGGTGGGTGTACTTTTCTTCATTTTCATAGAGATCATACAAAAGTTCATACATCCAACCTTTGAATTCCTCTTGTTTTACTTCACTTAACTCGTTAAAGCCCAATTGGAACTTGTAACCAATATAAGTTCCGTGAACAGATTCATCACGCAAGATCAACTTGATGATCTCCGCTACGTTAGCGAGTTTATTATGCCCTAACCAATAGAGTGGAGTGTAAAAACCAGAGTAAAAGAGAAATGTTTCCAAGAATACGGAAGCAACTTTCTTTTGTAAAGGTGTTCCGTTTTGATAGATATCATTGATCTTTTGCGCTTTGTATTGCAAGATCTCATTTGAATCAGTCCAAGCAAAGATCTCTTCGATCTCTTTAGGCGTATTCAAAGTTGAAAAGATCGAGGAGTAACTCTTGGCGTGCACCGATTCCATAAACTCGATATTGTTGAAGACGGCTTCTTCTTGTTGCGTTCGGATATCTTTTTTAAGAGCCGCGATTCCATCTTGAGATTGTAAAGTATCTAATAACGTTAAGCCCCCAAAGACTTTAGCAACGACATCTTTATCAGCCTCAGAAAATTCTCGCCAATCGGCTAAGTCATTTGAAAGCGGGATCCGAGTATCTAACCAAAATTGTTCGGTCAATTTTTCCCAAGTTGCTTTATCGATCTGGTCTTCTAAATTGTTCCAGTTGATTGCTTTATAGTTTTCCATTTTCCAAATACCTCACTAAATTACACAGCTTTCGCATTCGTTGACCCCGACTTCATCTTGGGTATCAGTGAATGTGCGGACATAGTAGATCGATTTGATCTGTTTGTGGTGAGCATAGTTACGTAGGATCGAGAGGTCACGGGTCGTCATCTTATCAGTCCGCCCATTTTTCCATTCATAGAGTCCAGTTGGGATCGAGGAACGCATAAAGAGCGTTAAACTCATTCCTTGATCAACGTGTTGTTGTGCGGCTGCATAAGTATCGATCACTTTACGCATGTCTAGATCGTAAGCCGAAGTGTAGTATGGTAAAGTTTCGTTTGAAAGATATGGTGCGGGATAATAAATTTTACCGATCTTTCTTTCTTGGCGTTCTTCGATCTTGTTGATGATCGGCTGAAGTGATGCAGTCGTATCGTTGATATATGAGATCGAGCCATTTGGTGCTACGGCTAAGCGGTTTTGATGGTAAAGCCCATCTTGTTTGACTGCTTGACTCAATTTTTCCCAATTAGCTTTAGTTGGAATGAAGATATCTTTGAATAGCGCTTTGACCTTTTCAGAATGTGGTGTAAAGTCTGTGGTCAAATACTTAGTGAAGTATTTACCATTAGCGTAATCACTTTCTTCAAAACCAACAAAGCTAGTTTGGCGTTCTTTAGCGATCTTATTGGAAGCAACTAAGGTCCAGTAGTTGAGCAACATGAAGTATAAGCTGGTGAATTCCAAAGCTTCTGGTGAGCCATAGTGCATTTGGTTTTTAGCTAAAAAGGCGTGTAAGCCCATAGCGCCTAGACCGATCGTGTGCGCTTGGCGGTTACCGTGTTGCACAGATGGTACGACATCGATTTCTGAGTGATCGGTCACAAAGGTCAAAGCCCGTGTCATGGCTTCGACAGACTGACCAAAATCAGGAGATCCCATCAAGTTAGCGATATTGGTCGAGCCCAAGTTACAGCTGATATCAGTTCCTAAAACATCATAACCTTGTTGATTGTTGACTAAAGATGGTGTTTGAACTTGCAAGATCTCAGAGCAAAGGTTGCTGGTGATGATCTTACCTTTGATCGGGTTAGCCTTATTAGCGGTATCGACATTGACAACATAAGGATAGCCAGATTCTTGTTGTAATTTTGAGATCTCTTCTTCGAGCAAGCGAGCGGGGATCTTCTTTTTAGCGATATCAGGATCGTTGACCAAGTTATCGTATTCTGCGGTAATATCGACGTAAGAGAAAGGAGTACCGTATTTTCTTTCGACATCATATGGATCAAAGAGATACATATCAGCGTTTTGCTTGGCTAATTCGTAGAACTTATCGGGTACAAGCACACCTAAAGATAGTGTCTTGACCCGGATCTTTTCGTCGGCATTTTCTTTTTTGGAAGCTAAGAAGTCGATGATATCGGGATGGAAAACATTTAGATAAACGACACCAGCGCCTTGACGTTGACCTAACTGATTGGAGTAAGAAAAACTATCTTCGAGTAATTTCATGACAGGTACGACTCCAGAAGCAGCGCCCTTGATCCCTTTGATCGGTGCTCCAGCTGAACGAAGATTACTCAAGGTGATCCCGACACCGCCTCCGATCCGTGAGAGTTGAAGTGCAGAGTTGATCACTCGTCCGATCGAATTCATATCATCAGTAACTTGTAAAACAAAACAAGAAACCAATTCACCACGTCTAGCACGTCCTGCATTCAAAAAGCTTGGAGTTGCTGGTTGATAGCGTTGGTGAACGATCTCATCGGCTAGTTGAAGCGCTAATTGTTCATCACCGTCAGCAAAGTACAAAGCATTGATCGCGGCTCGATCGATGAAGCTTTCCAAGTAATAACTGCCATCATCAGTTTTTAGCGCATATTGGGTGTAAAACTTGTAAGCTGCCATAAAGGTCTTGAAACGAAAATCAGCTGCTTCTAATTGCGCATAGAGCTTTTCAATAAAGGCAAAATCGTATTTTTGGATAAATTGTGTTTCAAGATAATTATTGTCTAGCAAATAGTCAAAGCGTTCTTTAAGTGAAGCAAAGGTCATCGTATTAGGAATGACATTTTCCTTGAAAAAGGCGTTTAAAGCTGCCTTGTCTTGGTCGAGTTGGATCTGACCATTTAAAGGAATGTTGACTCGGTTGTTTAGGTCGTAGTACGTAACGTTATTGATATCGATATCTTTAAGACTCAAGTTTATTCACCGCTTCCTTGAAATTTTGGACGTCTGTGGGTGTTCCATTGAATTCAAATGAATAGATCACTGGAACATTAAATTTTTTAGCCAAGTTTTTGGCTGTAAAAATAAATAACTCTGCAAAATTACGGTTGCCGGTCCCGACGATCCCTTTTAATGATGCAGCGTTATTTGCGTATTCTAAAAATTCAGTCACAGGGTAAGTGATCTCATCTTCGTAGGTCGGTACGATCAAGACGAATGGTTCATTTACCATAAAAAGTGGGTCCACCGGATCGATCTCAGTGGCATCGACGGTAGGCCCAAGTTTTTTGATGAAGCGTCGGGTCTGCCCGGTGACGCTAAAATAGATTATTTTCATTGAGCTGCCAGCTTCTTTAAGAGATCAGGTCGGAAACCGTTGATGATCGGTGCGTGATCTTGTTCTAATACTGGAACTGTGCGTAACCCCTTTTCTTTTAGGTAGTTGATATATTCTGGATGATCGGAGATATTATGTTCTCCAAATTCAATATTATTCTCCATTAAAAACTTCTTGGTCATCTTGCATTGGATGCAGTTATCTTTGGTATATAGATCTAAAGCCATCAGAATAAAACCCCTTCTAATTTGATTGTGATATCAGTATACCACAATTTACACAACATGTAGTATAAATTTTGCTCTGCTAATCGCTAGATATTGTGTTATTGGCTCAACCACGCAAAAAACGGACTCAAAATTTTTTGAGTCCGTAAAGTTATATTTAAATCGATATTAGTACCAGCCGTTAGCAAGCCAAAATGACTTAGCTGCTTGCCAAGAACCATAACGATTTGCAACATAGTTATCAGCTACACGTTCTTGGTTTTCTGGGGAGTAATCTCCACCCAAGTAAGAATTAGTCAATTGATATTTACCGTAGTAACGGCCGTTTTGAGCAGTATAAGAACCACCTGATTCAACGTTAGCGATCCAAGCTTTAGCACTTGCTTCAGCATCGTTTGATGGAGTTTGTGGAGCAGTTGTTTGCACTTGTTGTGTTTGTTGTTGAGGTTGTGCTTCTTGGACTTGAGTTTGAGCTTGTGGAGCTGCTTGTGCAGGTTGAGCTTGTTGTTGTGCAGCTTGGGAAGCGTCAGCTAAAACGTTGCTACCGACTTCTAAGCGTTGACCAACGAAGATCAAGTTTACATCTTGTAATTTATTAGCTTGTTGGATCGCATCGATCGTTGTGTTGTATTTAAGGGCTAATTCAGATACTGTATCGCCAGCTTTAACGACAACTTCATCAGCATTTGCTGTTTGCCCTAATGCAACTAAACCAGATAACGCGGCAGCTCCCGTAATAACTTTCTTCATTTCCATAAGTAAACTCTCCTTAAAAAAATATTTAATATTTACTTGCTTTTCATTTATCTACACTAGCAGTATACATTTTTTATATAACATACATATTCCGATAAAATTACAATTTGTCACGTTTATGTAACAAATAGATTAATTATTGTCAAATTCCACAAAAATAGAATCCATGTGGGAAAATAAAGCATCTTTTTGAATTTTACTTTTTAAGTTATACTTAAAAGTATCGGAGGTGCGCAGAAATGCCTAAAATTTTGTTAATGAATGCCGGAAGTTCATCAGTTAAATGGAAATTATTTGAATTGACCGATGAATCAGTCGTCGCTAAGGGCTTGGTGGAGCGGATGGTAGCGCCAGGTTCAAAGTTTGAGATCAAATATGGAGATCAGACGTATCAAGAAACACAAGATAACCTGTCTTATGAAAAAGCAGCTGAAATGATCATTGAAAAGATCCAAGAATTAAAGATCACATCTTTAGCTGACATTAAATGTGTTGGGCACCGTGTCGTAGCTGGGGGAACAAAATTTACTCAAGCTACTAAGATGGATCAAGCAACGATCAAAGAAGTCCTAGCATTGAGTGACCATGCTCCATTACATAATCCAATGGAAGCAAAGTACATCGAATTGATGCAACAAGTCATGCCAGACACACCACAATATGCGGTCTTTGACAGCCAATTTTTTACCCAAATGCCAGAAGAAAATGCGATCTTTAGTTTACCATATGAGTTGACGCAAAAATATGGGATCAGACGCTATGGCGAACACGGGATCAGTCATGAATATTTGGCTCAAAAGACAGCTGATCTTTTGGAAAAACCACTGGCTGATCTCAAATTGATCACTTTGCACTTGGGTAGTGGTTCATCTGTTTCAGCCGTTAAAGATGGAAAAGCATTTGCCAGTTCGATGGGCTTTACGCCTTTGACAGGGCTAACGATGGGGACTAGGGCTGGTGATGTCGATCCTTCGATCGTGCCATTCTTAATGAAGAAACTCGATAAAACAGCCGATGAAGTGCTTGAACTCTTTAACCAAAAGTCGGGATTATTAGGATTGTCGGGCTATTCGGATGATATGCGTGATATCAAAGCTAATCAGGTAGATCAACGTTGCAAGTTAGCCTTAGATATTTACTTAAATAAGATCGTGTCCTATGTCGGAAGCTATTTTGCCCAATTAGGTGGAGCCGATGTGTTGGTCTTTGCCGGTGGGATCGGGGAAAACAACCCGTGGTTACGTGCTGATGTTTGTCAACGCCTAGCTTGTTTAGGTGTCCAATTAGATCAAGAGCTAAATGAAGCTGACCATGAAGGTGTGATCTCAACTGAAAACTCAAAAGTCAAAGTGATGCTAGTTCCAACTAACGAAGAGCTCGCAATGGTCCAACAGATCAAGGCCCAACTAGACTGATAATTATGTTATAATCAACATATACTGTGTCTCTAATAATCAAGCTAAACGGTAATTAGACAAAATCTGGAGGAATTTATGGAAAAAATGCAAGAAAATGCAAATATCAAGTTATTTGCATTGAATTCCAATCAAGCGTTGGCACAAAAAATCGCAGATGGACTGGGGATCAAGCTGTGTGATGCCTCGGTCAAACATTTCAGTGATGGTGAGATCCAAATCAACATCAATGAAAGTGTGCGGGGAGACGATGTGTTCATCGTGCAATCAGTCGCTGATCCGGTCAATGAAAACTTTATGGAATTGATGGTCATGATGGATGCGTTACGACGCTCCAGTGCTGGTTCGATCAATGCAGTTATTCCTTATTATGGTTATGCACGTGCTGACCGTAAAGCACGTTCGCGTGAACCGATCACAGCCAAGATGATCGCTAATTTCATCACATTAGCTGGGGCAGACCGAGTTGTGACAATGGACCTACATGCAGGTCAGTTACAAGGCTTCTTCGACATTCCAGTGGATCATTTATTAGCGATCTACGAACAAGCTGCTTACTTTAAGCAAAAGGGCATTTGTGAAGATGTCGTTGTCGTAGCGCCTGACCATAATAGTGTTAAAGGGGCAAGAAATCTAGCTGATCTCTTAAAAGCACCGATCGCGATCGTTGATAAACGCGATGATACTCGTTTAGATATCGAAAATTCTTCGATCATTGGTGATGTCAGTGGTCATAACTGCATCGTCTTTGATGATATGATCGATACCGGTGGTAAGATGGCCGATGCAGCGGCAGCTTTGGACAAAGCAGGTGCACGTGAGATCTATGCTTGTGCAACGCATCCGGTCTTTTCAGGAAGTGCCGTCGAAGAGTTAGAGGAATCACCATATAAAGAAGTTGTGGTAACAGATACGATCGCGATCCCAGAAAACAAGCAATTCTCCAAGCTAAAAGTTTTATCGATCGCACCGATCTTTGCTAAAGCAATTTCTTTGATCTATCACAATCGTTCGGTAGATAGTTTGTTCAATAACAACGATAATATTTAAAGTAAAGGGGTTCTGTTTTAAACAGAGCCTTTTTTGTTTTGCTTTGATATAATTGGTGTAAATTACATTTAGGAAGGAAAAAAGTTATGAGTTTGAATTTTGTGCTAGGCACAGCGGCTAAAGATCACCAAGCGATATTGTTAGAGCAGATAAAAAATATCAGTCAAACAGACCCTCAGGCCAAAATATATTACATCGTTCCCAATCATATAAAATTTGCGACTGAAGTTTTTGTTTTAGATCAGTTACGGCAAAGTAGTGGGCAGGATCTCTTAGCTGCTACGGATATCCAGATCCTTTCTTTTTCACGGTTAGCTTGGTATTTTATGAAAAATGATCCTAGCTACCAGTTACCTCGGCTATCGGCTGCTGGGGCTAATATGTTGGTCCATAAGATCTTGCGAACTAAAAATGATGAATTGACGATCTTTAAGAGTGAACAGACCCAGACAGGCTTTGTGTCACAATTAGCTGGTCAATTGATCGAATTGAGCTTAGCTTTGATCACAAGTGCAGATCTGTGGCATAGTTATGAATTGTTAGAACAGAGCAAAGATACCGATCTAGTAGCTAAGTTGCACGATCTAAGTATCGTTTATCGAGAATTTGAGCAACATATCCAGGGAAAATATCTCGGCACAGCTAATATGTTAGAAGCCTTAGCTAAAAAGTTGGCTCAAAGTGATCTTAGTCACAGTTATTTTATCTTGGATGGTTTTTCACAGTTCAACGCCGGCGAATATCAGATCATCACTAGTTTATTGCAAAATGCAAAACAAGTGATTGTTTCTTTAGTCTTAGATCGCCCGTATGTCCATCATGCTCCAGAAGCAAATGAGCTTTTTTATCGCTCAGGTCAAGTGTATTATCGTTTGTATCAACTAGCACGTCATGAACATGTTAAAGTCAGGGTCGATAACTTTGCTAAACAAGACCGTGTCAGTGCTGACTTAGTTACGCTGGAAAATTATTGGATCGCTTCAAATGATCTAAAACCATTTACTTTGACCTCTAAAGTGCAAGGAGATCTACAACTCATCGAAGCCGATGATCGTTTAGAAGAAGTTAAATATTTAGCAACAAAGATCCGGCAGATGGTCTTGCTTGAGGGGTATCGTTATCAAGATTTTATATTATTGACGCGCCATTTAGATCCGTATAAAAATATTTTGCAACCGACATTTGAGCAATTTGAGATCCCATTTTTTACCGACCTACAAAAAAAGATGTCCGATCATCCCTTAGTCGAATTGATCCAAGCACTCTTTTTGGTCGAACAGCGTAACTACCGCTATGAAGATATGATGCGCTTGTTAAAGACAGAGTTGTTGCTACCAAAACATGAAGGTAGATCCATGCCATTAGCTAAGTATCGACAAGCCCTTGACCTAGCCGAAAATCAAGTCCTTAAATTTGGTTATCGTAAAAAGGGATGGTTAGGTGAAGATTGGGTCTATTATCGGTTTGGAACTAGTGATTTTGGAGCGCGAACTAAAAATGAAGATGAGATCACAGCTAAGATCAATTTGATCAAAAATCATGTAAAAGAACTCCTACCACCATTTTATGCAAAGCTTGCTAAAGCTAATACTGGAAAAGCGGCTGCTAGCTTGTTGTATGAATTTTTAGTCGATGCAGGTGTAGTCGAGCAGCTAGATATTTGGCGTAAGCAAGCTTTAACATCAGGAGCTGTCGATGCTTCAACGCGTGAAGAACAGGTTTGGGGAACTTTTTGTGATCTTTTAGATGAGTATGTGGAGATCTTAGGTGAGCAACCATTTGAGCCCCAAGATTTCTTAGATCTACTCCAAGCAGGTTTTGAAGGAGCGACCTATAGTCAAGTCCCAACGACTTTAGATCAAGTTGTCATCTCTGAAAGTGGGATGGTCCAACCAAATGACAAAAAGGTCGTCATGCTTTTAGGGGCTACAGACTTAGTGATGCCAGATATTGCTGTCAGTGAAGGCTTATTTTCCGATCATGATAAGGAAATGTTACGACCAACACTAAGCGAAACGAATTACCTTCCCGATGATACTGAACATGTTTTAGCCAATGAGCCTTTTTTGAATTACCTTGCTTTCTTGACGCCAACTCAAAAACTCTTTTTGAGTTATCCGCGTAGTGATAATGATCAGCTCGATCTTAAATGTTCACCATATATTGAGCGGATCAAACAAGCTTTAGAGCTTCCAGTAAACTATGCCCATAAAAATGATGGGGCAAGTGATGCTCTAAGTTATATCGGTACTAAACGGACCACTATGAGCGAACTTATCAAGGTCGAACGCCAAGCGCTCACCGAACAGCGGAAATTGCCTGAAGTTTGGGATCATCTATTCCAAAGATTTCAACAAGATCCTGCGACTAAACTGTTATTTGAACAGCTAAATCAGAGTTTGGACTATAAAAACATTCCTGAACAACTGACTCCTGAAAGTGTTAAAGGTTTGTATGGTAAAGAATTAAAGACGTCGATCTCACGGCTAGAAGACTTTTATGCTAATCCGTATGAATATTTCCTAAAATATGGTTTGGGATTAAAAGAACGTGAGATATTTGAAATGAATGCGGCCAATACGGGAGAATACTTCCATACGCTGCTCGATACATTTTTCAAATTGCTCTTAAAAAATGGCCAAGATCTCAAATTATTAAAGGGCCCCGAATTTGATGCTTACTTTAGAGAAAGTGTCGAGTTGACTAAACGTTTGCCTCAATTTAAGATCTTGGATAGTTCTAACCGAATGCGTTTTTTGGCGCGACAATTAAATGCAGCGGCTAAACAAGTTGGGGGAGCGATCCACAAACAGCGACAATTTAGCAAGTTAAAGACGATCCAAACCGAAGCTTTATTTGGACACGTGGGTGAATTATCTGGTCTAGCTGGGTTGCAATTTACAACGCCAAATGATCGTTTAGTGACAGTACGCGGTAAGATCGATCGGATCGATGAATTGGTTCTAGGTGATAAGCATTATCTAAGTTTAGTCGATTACAAGTCAAGTGCAAAGAAGTTTGATCATGTAAAAGCCTATTTTGGCCTAGCGCTACAATTATTGACGTATTTGGATGCTTTACTCAAGAATAAGACGACTTTAGTTAAGGGTGCTACTAAAGAACAGATCGCTACAGCTGGAGCGATGTATATGCATCTTTACAATCCAACATTCAAACAAAAAGAGATCTATCAAGCCGTCTATACAGATGAAGTACTCAAAAAGAACAAATATAATGGGCTATTAATAGATCAAGCTGATGTTTTAGAGGGTCTGGATGAAAGTTTGCTCGAGAGTTCAGGGAATTCATTGATCTATCCGTTTAGACGAAACAAGAATGGGAGTTATAAAGCATCAGGTGCACAATTAGTGACTGCTGATCAGTTGGAAGCGTTGTTGTTACACAATGAGGAATTGATCAAACAAGCAACGGATATGATCTTTAGTGGACGGCTCGATTTGTTGCCAGCCTTGTTCAAAGATGGTTCGGCGTTACAATACACACCGTATGAAGCGGTCATGCAGTTTGATCCGATGTTGCCCGAAAATAATTATTATCGGCTTCCAACAAAAAAGCCAGCCGATATTTTAAAACTTTTACAAGCTAAGGAGGAAAAATAATGGCTGAGATCAAATTTACACCTGGTCAGCTCCAGGCGATCAATGATGAAGGTAAAAATATTTTGGTTGCTGCTTCAGCCGGCTCAGGAAAGACTAGAGTGCTAGTCGAACGGGTCATCAGAAAGATCAAAGAGAAAACAGCGGTAGATGAGATGTTGATCTTGACCTTTACTGAAGCTGCAGCACGGGAAATGAAAGAACGGATCCAAGGTGCTTTGCGACAAGCGATCAATGCTGAATCTGAACCTGAGACGAAGCGGTTTTATTTACAACAACTGACAAAGCTCAATGTTGCTGATATCAGTACGATCGATGCATTTTGTTTGCGCATGGTCCAAAAATATTATTATTTAGCCCAGATCGATCCTGATTTTCGCTTGCTGACTGATGAAACTGAGCGGGCTTTACTGCGCGAAAGTGTTTGGGAAGATCTTCGTGAAGAACTTTATGGTAAGTTAGATCCTTTGTTTGAACGATTGACATTGAACTTTTCTAATGACCGCAGTGATGATGGTCTGACTGAACTTGTAATGGAGTTATTTGATTTTGCAAATGTCAATCCTGACCCTAAAGCTTGGCTTGAAAATTTGGCTAAAAATTATCATTTGGAAGCTGGAAATTTAGAACAAAGTGGATTTTATCGCAATGAATTCGTTCCGTATGTCACTGAGCAATTGCAAAAATTCGCTGACTATCTAGGACAAGCAACGCTACTCTTAGAGGATATCGCTGATCCAGAAGATAAGTTAGCTAAATTAAAAGCTCTTTATCGCACAGAAGAACAAGAACTGAGTAAACTAGCTAAGCTTGATCTGACAAAGCTCTCCTATAACGATCTAAAAGTGACTTTAGAGACAGTAAAATTCAAGCGTGCTCCTGCAGCACGCTTGGATGATGAGCAAAAAGTGCTAAAAAATCAAGCTCAAGCTCTGCGCGATGAGACGAAAAAACAGTTGAACGAACTTTTGATCAATTATTTTAATGCTCAAGAAAGCGAGGTCGTTGAGCTATTTAAACAAGCTGAGATATTGGCTAAGAAGGCTGCTGAAGTGGTCTTGCGCTTCATGCGTCGCTATCAAGCGGAGAAAAAGCGACGCCATGTCTTGGAATTTAGTGATTTAGAACATCTGACTTTAAAGATCTTACGCCAACAAGAAGATACAAGTGTCAAAGAACTCTTGCAAGCACGCTACCAAGAGATCATGGTCGATGAGTATCAAGATACTAATCAGCTTCAAGAAGCGATCTTGACTACTTTGGCACAGGATAATATGTTTATGGTTGGGGATGTCAAGCAGTCGATCTATGCGTTTCGTTTGGCCGATCCGACGCTATTTTTAGGTAAATATCACAAATTTGGTCGCTTAAATGATCCAAATGAGCGGATAATCTTAGCTGAGAATTTCCGCTCAGCTGAAAATATCACTGCAACGACGAACTTTATCTTTTCTCAACTCATGGATCAAAAGATCGGAGAAATGGATTATGACAAAAATGCGCAGTTAGTTTATGGGGCTAAAGATTATCCTGAAATGTCGCTACCGACCGAGATCTTGTTATATACTTCAGAAGAAGATCCTTTGAATGATCCAGCTAAAAAGCCAATAAAAATGCGGTGGGATCAAGATCCAGAAGCGATGGGACCTGATTTTGAGATCAATTCCAATCAAGAAGGTCAGATCGCTTTAGTGGCAAAGAAGATCAAAGAATTGCATGATGGAAAGTTTGCTATCTATGACCGTGAATTAGGCCAGATGCGTCCGATCACATACGGCGATATTGCTATCTTATCAGAGACGCGAACCAATCATTTATTATTATCTGAAGAGTTGAAGCGCCTAGAGATCCCATTTTATGTGCAAAAGTCGCAAAATTATTTTCAAACGACAGAATTGCGGATCATGTTGGCACTTTTAGCTTTGATCGACAATCCTTATCAAGATATCGAACTTGCTGCAGTTTTGCGTTCGCCGATCGTAGGGCTAAAGGAAAATGAGTTAGCTTATTTGCGGATCAATGATAAGAGTGGTGATTATTTCCACGCTTTAGAAAAATTCTATCAAGATCCAGGCGATCAGGGAAAAGAGCCATTTGTCCAAGCACTCTATGCTAAGATCGCACGTTTTATGAAGCAGTTGCAAGGTTTTAGAGATCTCGCACATCAAAATGAATTAGCTACCTTGATCTTGGCGATCTATGAGCAGACTGGCTTTTTAGATTATGTCGGGGGCATGCCTGGGGGACCTCAGCGGCAAGCTAATCTGCACGCACTTTATGAAAGAGCTGCGATGTATGAACAAAGCAGTTTTAAGGGGCTATTTCAGTTCATTGGTTTTATCAAAAAGATGCAAGAAAAGCAAGATGATCTCTCAGAGGCTGTCTTAAAAACAAGCGATGATACGGTCAATATCATGACGATCCACGGCAGTAAGGGGCTAGAGTTTCCGATCGTCTTTTTGATCGATGCGGCTAAAAAATTCAATATGCGTTCATTAGATAAAAAGTATATTTTAAGTGAAAAAGCAGGTCTAGCGATGAATTACTTAGATCAAGAGCGCCGAATCGAACATGAGACTTTGGTCAAAAATCTTGCTAAACAAACCGCTAGAAATAAGAGTGCTGCTGAAAAGATGCGCTTGTTATATGTTGCATTGACACGTGCTAAAGAAAAACTCTTTATCGTAGCAGGATACGATTCACGTGAACAGGTAGAAAAATTGGTAAAAAAGGCTCAAACTTCGGAAGTGTTATTGCCAGATGATGTTCGCGCAAATGCTAAAAATTTTATGGATTGGATCTTGCCAGCAGTTGCACGTCATAAAAACATTGCCCAAGCATTTGATCTTTTAGGGCAACCACACGCAGTTTTAGACGAGATACCAGCAGAATTTGAATTGAATTTTGCTGATTACAACGATATTGCTGATGAACAACGGTTATCGCAAGTAGATCTAACTAAGTGGTTTGATGAGCAAACAACAGCTCAAACCAAACTTACCTCTGAGATGATAACTAAGATCGATCAGATCCTAGCAGGTGAGTATCAACACAAATCTGCAACTAGAACTGCTGCTTATCAAGCTGTTTCGGATATCAAGCGTTTGTTTGATGATCCTGACCTTGAGAAAATGGCAAAGATCACGCCAGAGACAACGGCTAATCGTGAAGTCGGTGATTTTAGAAAACCGCGCTTTATGACAGAAGAAGTTCGGGTGACACCAGCTGCCATCGGGACGGGTATTCACTTGCTGTTCCAAGAAATGGATCTGACTCAGCCACCAACGATCACGACGGTAGATGATCTATTGCAATGTTTGAGCGCTGATGGCTTGATCACACCTGAAGTAGCTAAACAGATCGATGTTACTAAGCTCGTAGCCTTTTATGCGACACCGTTAGGCAAAGATCTCTTAAAAAACCATATGCGAGCCAAGCGTGAAGTAGCTTTCTCAATGGTCTTGCCAGCAGGTAAAGTCTTTAATGACTTGGATGACACATTGACCGATCCGATCTTAGTCCACGGGATCATGGATGGTTATTTTATCACTGAAAATGATGAGGTCGTTCTCTTTGATTACAAGACCGATCATATTTATGGCAAAGATGGGGTCGAAAAGGTCAAACAGCGCTATCAAGGGCAGCTGAATTTATATCAAACGGCTTTGGAACAGATCTTAAATAAACCTGTGACCCATAAATATCTTTATTTAGTTGAACTTGATCAAGCTGTTGAATTACCGTGATAAGAAAATGAACTAAAACGGTCAGCGAAATATAAATAAGGGACCTACTATGATGTAAAATATGCATCATAGTAGGTCCCTTATTTATATTATTTCTACATACGGATCATTGTCGTGCCCTAGCGTTTTTCTAC
The DNA here is from genome assembly GCF_948826705.1 of uncultured Ligilactobacillus sp. NCBI lineage: Bacteria > Bacillati > Bacillota > Bacilli > Lactobacillales > Lactobacillaceae > Ligilactobacillus > uncultured Ligilactobacillus sp. Next base: position 11,980 of record NZ_CAQLEL010000150.1, on the reverse strand, counting down.
GCACTGATCAGTCTTTGTAGATGAATTTTCTTTGGAAGAATTTCACAACTTCGACGATGATGATCATTAAAGCACCAGCGCCTAAAACGATCCCCCATTGTTCTAACGCAAGCGTTGTAACATGGAATGTGCTGTTAAAGGCTGGTACGAAGATCGTCATCGCTAATAACACAGCCGAGGCTAGGATAGCAATGTTGAAGTATTTGTTGTTGAATGTCTCCTTAGAAAAGATCGTTCCGTGGATCGATTTGGAGTTGAAAGCATGGAACAATTGGATCACACCTAGAGTTGCATAAGCCATTGTCAACGCATCAGCATGGATCTGAGCTGATGATTCATGGAATGGATAGTTGATCGCGATCCAATAGACCAAAAGCGTTAGGACTCCTTCTAAGATACCTTGGTAAATGATGCTTGAACCGACCCCATTAGAGAGGAAGTTCGAGCGACTACCACGTGGTTTCTTTTTCATGATATCTTTTTCGCCTTTTTCAACACCTAAAGCGATCGCAGGGAAAGTATCTGTGACTAAGTTGATCCACAAGATCTGTACCGGAGCAAAGATCGACCAGTTGAGCATAGTCATCATAAAGAGTGTCAATACTTCACCCAAATTAGCAGACAAAAGGTATTGGATCGCTTTTTGGATGTTAGAAAAGACCTTTCTACCTTCACGAACAGCTAAAATGATCGTGGCAAAGTTATCATCGGCTAGGACGATATCAGAAGCATTTTTAGATACTTCAGTTCCGGTGATCCCCATACCGACCCCGATATCAGCGGTCTTTAGGGCTGGGGCATCGTTGACCCCGTCACCAGTCATCGCTACGATCTTGCCATGTGCTTGCCAAGCCTTGACGATCCGCACCTTATGTTCAGGTGCAACTCGAGCATAGACCGAGTATTTAGTAACATTTTGCTTCAATTCTTCATCAGACATTGCATCTAGATCGCGCCCAGTGATCACGCCGCTTTCATCGTCTGGTCGGATGATACCTAGGCGGATCGCGATCGCTCTAGCCGTATCTTTGTGGTCACCTGTGATCATAAGTGGACGGATACCAGCCGATTTAGCTTCAGCGACTGCATCTTTGACTTCGGGTCTTTGAGGATCGATCATCCCGATCATTCCAACGAAGATCAAGTCATTTTCCAAATTATCAGATGTTGCTTGGCGATCGCTTTCTTTTTCAGTCAAGGGTTTATATGCAAAGCCTAAAACACGTAAAGCTTCGAGTGCTAATTCATGATTAGTGTTTAAGATCTTATCTTTATCGGCTTTAGTGATCGGTCTTATTTCACCGTTATCTTCGATCCTGTTCGTCCGTTGTAAGATCTCATCAACGGCCCCTTTGGTCATCAAATAACATTGGTCAGCATGAGAAACGATCGCTGACATCATTTTACGTTCAGAATCAAAGGGGATCGAGTTGATCCGTAAAAAATCATTTTGAACTTGCTTAACGTCCATTTGACGATCTAAATAGTATTGGATCAAGGCCGTTTCGGTCGGATCACCTACTAGACCATCAGGTGTTTCTTGACTATCGTTAGCTAAGATCATGATCTGGGCTAGCCGTTTTTTAGGTGAGACTTTGAAAGTATCAGCTGATACCAAGTTATGGTCAGTGTAGAGTTGTTCAACTGTCATCTTATTTTGGGTCAAAGTCCCAGTCTTATCGGAGGCGATGATCTCAGTTGTCCCTAAAGTTTCGACCGCTGGTAATTTACGGACCAGTGCATTGCGTTTGGCCATCGTCTGGGTACCTAAGGCAAGAGTGATCGTTACGATCGCAGGTAGGCCTTCAGGGATCGCAGCTACAGCAAGTGAGATCGCTGTTAATAACATATCTAAGACGGATTCACGTCCCGTCACGACCCCAAAGACAAAGATCACAACAGCGATGATCAAGATCAAAACAGTCAAGACCTTGCTCAAATGGGTGATATTTTTTTGCAGAGGAGTTACGGAATTGTCAACTTCATCTAACATGGTAGCGATATGCCCAACTTGAGTCTGCATTCCCGTCGCAAAGACGACTGCTTCGGCTGTACCATATGTGACGCTAGTGTTCATAAAGCATAGGTTGCTTTGTTCGCCTAAAGGAGGTTCTTTTTCATCCAAGACGCTACTATCTTTATCGACGGGAACAGATTCGCCCGTCAAAGCAGCTTCTTCGATCTTGAGAGAAGAAGATTCGAGGATCCGCATGTCGGCTGGAACGATGTCGCCAGCTTCGAGCAAGACGATATCCCCCAAGACGATCTCATCACTTTTGACTTGCATGACCACACCATTGCGTTTGACACGTGAATAAGGGGTCGTCATTTCTTGTAAAGCATCGATCGCATTTTCAGCCTTGGCTTCTTGAAAGACCCCAAAGACCGCATTTAAGATCACCACTAAAAAGATGATCAAAGCATCGGATACTTCACCTGCAAGCATGGCAACTAGGGCAGCGACCATCAAGATCACGATCATCAAGTCTTTGAATTGAGCGATGAACTTTTGGAGTAAAGTTGTATGCTTCTTTGATTCTAAGACGTTAGGACCGTATTTTTCTTGACGTGCTTTGACCTCAGCATCAGTCAAACCATTAGCTGAACTTTTTAATTCAGTAAGTGCCTGTTCTCCAGTAAGTTGATAATATTTCGTTTTCAATCACGAAATTCCTCCTTCGATATGATTTATTAGTTTACAGGCTTATCGTATCACACTTACTTATTAAAAAGAAATTATCCGCTGGTAAATTCATTGTAAATTTTATGTAAAATATTAGAAATTAGGGCAAAATAAATCCACATGTGCACACCTGACAGGGGCCCATGTGGAGCTATTTGTATTCAATTAATTGAACTTTTCCCGGGTTATCAGCAAGATCTCGCGAGTGACCCTGCAGGTAAGATATCCCGGTCAGAGCTCCACTAGTATGTCATGTGGTGCTCAATTATTTAGCAGCTTTTTCAGCTTCTTCGCGTTCCTTTAAGAAACTCAATACAGCTTGATGTTCTGCACGACGCTTCTTAACGTTTTTGTTGTTAACTGGGCGGCGGTCGTTACCAACGCCTACGTGTGTATTTTGTGACATGGTAGTCCCTCCCTTCATTACTCATGCAACTTTATATTTTAGCGAAAAACTTCCTAAATATCAAGGGCAAATTACAGTAGTTCTTTAAAAATAGCGGTTCTATGGTATAATTAGCGAAAGATTTGAGTAGAAAGAATGAATTGAAATGAGTATTTTAGAAGTAACAGATCTCTCGATGAGTTATGCGGATAAAAAGCTTTATGATCAAGCCTCATTTGTTTTGAACAAAGAAGACCATATGGGAGTTATCGGCCAAAACGGTGCAGGAAAATCGACCTTGATCCGTTTGATCACGGGCCAGACTCTACCTGATGAAGGGCAGATCAAATGGCAACGTGGTAAAAAGATCGGTTATCTCGATCAGTATGCTGAATCAGCGCATGATCTGACTATTGGTAACTTTTTGCAGAGTGCTTTTAAGGAATTATACGAGATCGAAGCTAAACAAGCTAAGTGCTATGCTGATTATGCAACAACTTTAGATGATGCTTTGTTGACTAAAGCGGGTAAATATCAAGAACAGTTAGAAGCAGCTGATTTTTATGGTTTAGATGTCAAGATCGATCAAGTCATGACCGGACTAGGGATCGATGTCTTGGGAAAAGAGCGTCAAGTCAGCAGTTGTTCTGGTGGACAACGTTCTAAGATAATTTTAGCTAAATTATTATTGGAAGAACCCGATGTCTTGCTGTTAGACGAACCAACAAATTATTTAGATACGGAACATATCGAATGGTTGATCAGTTATCTAAATGAATTTTCTGGTTGCTTTATGGTCATCTCCCACGATTATGACTTTTTAGAAGCGATCACCAATACGATCATTGACGTTGCCTTTGGTAAGATCACGAAATATACAGGTAGTTTCCAAGCTGCGATCAAACAAAAAGAAGTCAAAAAAGAAGTTCAGCTCAAGGCCTATGAAAAACAACGGCGACAGATCGAAAAAGATGAAGCGTATATTCGCAAAAATAAAGCAGGAACACGAGCTGCAATGGCTAAATCACGGCAAAAACGGCTAGATAAATTAGAGCGCTTGACGCCACCAAGTGATAATCTCCAAGCTCATTTCAACTTCCCATATCTAGAACTGCTTTCAAGTGCGACTTTGCGTGTCAAAAAGTTATCAGTGGGCTATAACAAACCATTGCTCGAACCAGTGACATTTTCGATGAGTCACGGGGAAAAAGTTGTGCTTAAAGGATTTAATGGGGTCGGAAAATCAACGTTGATCAAGTCGATCTTAGGTAAGATCAAAACTTTTGGGGGAACAGCTCAATTTGTTGATGCTGCTGTGATCAATTATTTTACCCAGGAATTAACATGGCAAGATCCAAAACAAACTCCACTTCAAGTCCTACAAGATGCCTATCCTAAGCTTGAGCCAAAAACGATCCGACAACGCTTAGCTCGTGCAGGGATCAATGCGGCTAATACACTCAAACCGATGAATTTATTGAGTGGGGGCGAACAGACTAAGGTCAAACTGTGTTTATTAGAATTAAAGCCAAGTAATTTCTTGATCTTAGACGAACCGACAAACCATCTTGATGATGAGACCAAGCAGGCGTTAAAGCAAGCTTTGATGAATTTCCCAGGAAATGTTTTGCTGGTCACCCACGAAGCTTCATTTTATGCTGGCTGGATCGATAAGATATTTGATGTAGAAAATATCCAATTAAAGCGCTGATAAAGTTGACATTTTACAGGCTTATCCTTATATTGAATTAAGGTCAATTAGTTAAGAAAGGATCACTTTAAATTATGAAAAAAGCAAGTTGGATCCATTGGGCAGTTGCAATTATTTTAGTTGGACTTGCGGGATATAGTGCGGTATACATTCACCGTGCCGAAGAAAAAAATGCGCTAAAAGTTGAGCGCCAAGCAAAACTTGATAAGCAAGAAGAAAAACGAAAAAAAGAACTTTTACGGGAACAAAAAAAGCATATGCGGACACCGATCGCTTGGGACCAGCCTTCAGAGACTCTGCCATATCCTGATGTAAGACAGGCTGTCAAGTCTAAAAAGCTCGATCAAAAGATCTGGCTATTGGTTTCACCAAATAAACAACGAGTTTACGTGCGCCAAGGACCATATACTTTATACACGATGTATGCTTCGATCGGGAAAAATTTTGAAAATGTTAAGAATTATCAGGAAACACCAACTGGAGATTTTAAGCTCCAAAAGGAACGCGGTGAAGAATTTTACGATGCGACGAAGGACTATGGTGCTAAATACTGGACATCATTTAGAGGACATGGGGCATATCGCTTTGAATCAGTACCGTTTGATCAGGATAAAAAAGTTATCGAAAGCCAAGCTAAATTATTAGGGCAAAAGGTGACCAAAAAGCACAATATCAAAGCGTATGGTAGCATTCGTTTGAGTGTAGCTGATGCTAAATGGATCATGGATAATCTTCCAGCTAAAACAAAAGTCGTGATCGAAGACAATGATCCAAAGCATGATGCATGGGAGTATATGAAAGATCAATAAGTTTGAGATCTGGCAACTAAAAAAGGCTAGCATCGAAATTTTTCGATGCTAGCCTTTTTGTTTTATTAGCCGTTGATCACGACTTTAGTGCCGGTTTTTAAATTTTCTGACATCCATTTTGAATCAGGGACGCTCAGGCGGATACAACCATGTGAAGCGGCTTTTTTACCTAGCTTTTTAGCTTCCTCGACATTGTAATTGCCTGACGCATCCGTTGGGACTGAATGGAATAGATAGATCCCATGGTCTTTAAAAGAGACCCAATTATTAGCCCCTTCATTTAGGGATGCATTGTAAAATGAGTCGCCTCGCTCAGGTTCGATGTAGAAAGTTCCGGTCGGGGTATAGCTTTTGTATTTACCAGTTTCTTCATCGTGATGATAAGCTCCACCAGACGAATACATCGTGTAGATCACTTTATCGCCTGACATTAGATAAGTCCGATTCTTTTTGAGGTCGACTTTGATCCAAAAATCACTGACTTGATCTAGATCAGGATAAGGTTTGGTCTCAGAAGACTTTTGCCAATCGATCGGTGTTTGCATGGTCTTATTCTCAGAATTAGTTGCTTTTTTGGTAACTGTAGCTTTAGTCGCCTGAGTTTTTTCAGTTGTTTGTGCTTGAGTCGTTGTTGAAGCTGGTGTTTGTTTAGTTACACGGTAGATCAAAAAGGTACCGCAGATGATCACAGCAATAGCGAGACTCAAATAAAAGCGAGAACTTTGTGGTTTCATAGTCAAGTTTATCCTATTCTTTAGTAAGTATTGTCAATGTCTATTATACAGGTTTCTAAAATTAATTGTAGTAGCATTAGGAAAAATTAAGGTGTAGACTTTTAAAGTGTCAGGAAGGATATGATAATTTATGAATGAACAAGCATGTACGACGATCTTAGTAGGGAAAAAGGCCACGATCGATGGATCGACGATGATCGCGCGCAATGATGATACGTTTTTACCACTGACACCACAGCGCTTTATCATGCAGCAAGCAGTACATGGGCGTCATGAAATGTGGCGCTCAACGCAAAATGGGTTTGAAGCTCCACTGCCAGCTGACGGCTATCGGACGACGATGACGCCAAATGTTGACGTTAAAGGTTTAGGCTATTTTGGCGAAAGTTCGATCAATGAAAAAAATGTTGCAATGTCAGCGACCGAATCTGTCTATGGCGATCCGTTAGCTCTAGCCCACGATCCCTTTGTCGTGGATGGTTTAGCTGAGGATTCTTTACAATCAATGGTCGCACCATTTATCACTTCAGCCAGGGAAGGTGTCTTATATTTAGGTGAATTGATCAAAAAATATGGTTCGCCCGAAGGTAACGGTGTCTTGTTTGCTGATAAAGATGAAGTTTGGTATATGGAGATCGTAACGGGGCATCATTGGGCTGCAACTAAGATCCCCGATGATGCGTATGCGATCGCTGCCAATCAAGTTGCACAAGATTACATAGATTTTAATGATCCACAAAACTATCTGTGGTCAGAAGGCTTACAAGAATTTGTGGAAAAATACCACTTGAATCCCGATAAGTCGACTTTTAACTTCAGAAAGATCTTTGGGACTGACAATGAAAAAGATCGGCATTACAATACGCCTCGTGTATGGTATGGGCAACGTTATTTTAACCCAGAGATCGAACAAGATCCGCAATCAAGCGACTTACCATTTATCTGCCGTTCTAAGCGATTATTGAAAGTTGAGGATCTGACATATGTTTTGGCTTCACATTATAACGAAACTAAATACGATCCTTTGGGGCACGGAAGTCAAGCCGATAAGCTCAAATTTCGCCCGATCTCATTGAATCGGACCCAAAATTCGCATGTTTTACAGATCAGAAATGATGTTCCAGCTAAGAATGCAGCGTTGATGTGGATCTGCTTTGGGGTTCCAACATTTACCCCATATGTTCCATTTTATACGAATGCGACTGATACTGATCCAAGTTGGAGTAAAACACCATTGGATTATGATATCACTAGTGCCTATTGGATGTATCGAACTTTATCGATGCTGACCGAAGCACACTATGCCCAATTCGTGCAAAAAAATCGTGATTATTTGATCCAAACACGTGAAGTTTTACACCGTTTGATCGGTGAGATCGATAATGGAGTAGCTGATCTGAACGGAAAAGAAGCAACGACATATTTGACAAAAGAAAATTACCGGATCGTAGCTCAGATGCGAGAGCTAACGATGAAAGCGATCGCTGATTGTGTCACTGGTGGCTTAGAATTATCGAAGCTTACTTTCGATATGGATAAGAATCTTTAAAGTCGTGATATAAAATTTTGTAATTTGTAGATTTTTTGTGTAGAATGTTCACTAAGATTTAATTGGGATGTGAAATAATGGAAATCAAGGTCAGTGATTTTATCACAGCAGTCACAGAAGAAAAATTTAATCGAGATATGATCTTAGCCACACTTGCACAAGTTGAAGATCTAGGAATTGCAGATAGTTTAGCTCCGATCATGGAAAAAATGATGGATGCGATCAAGCAAGATCAACTAGAACAAGCAGAGCTCTCGATCGAAGGTAGTGACGAACCGATCCATATTCGACTTGAGACCGGGATCATCAATTTACCATTTGAAAATATCAATCGGGTCGCTAATTTCTTTGATGAACTTGAAGCAAGTGTACCAGTAAAAATCTATTTGGTAGTCGTATCACCTGATCTGAATGCTTCAGGGCTACATATCATGCAGATCTGCCCAGCAAGTGATTTTGCACGAGGGCAAGGCCAAGATGCAGTGCTGGTCGCTGTCGCTGAAAGTTTGAAAAAGATCCAAGAAAATAAAGCTCAAAAAGAAAAAGTGACAGCTAAATAAATCAAAGTTCCAAGCTTCGATCGAAGTTTGGAACTTTTTGATATAAAAATGATTTAATAATAAAGTATCAGTTAGGTTAATTTTTTATAATTTTTTTTGCGAAAGAAATTCAGTGTTAGCGGTGGTTCTGGCGGATAGATAAATGTTTATCAAAAAAATATTAAAAAATTTATTGACAAATTAAAGAAATAAAGATAATATCAAAGCAACAAAGATAACTAAATATTTAAAGACATTGATGAGAAGAGTAGTCTGTTGGAGTAGATAGACAGAGACCCTCGGTTGCTGAAAAGAGGGATCGAAAGAAGAGATGAAGATGAGCTCGGAGTCTGATCGTTGGTGCAAGCTTGCGGTCCGTTTTAATGCGATATAATTTGAGACTACTGATTTAGAGTTAGTAGTTGATGAGTCTACTTTTGTGAAGAAGTAGAAAACTAAGGTGGTACCGCGAGTTTTCGTCCTTTTAGGGGTGGAAGCTTTTTTTTTACCCTAATTTTAAAATTAACGATGAGAAAGTAGTGATCAAATGATTGAATTCAAGCAAGTTTCAAAGACTTTTGCGACCGCCAGTGGGCAAGTTGATGCGGTCAAAAATGTAGATCTGACCATCAACGCGGGTGAAGTTTATGGGATCGTCGGTTTTTCCGGCGCTGGTAAGAGTACTTTAGTCCGCATGCTAAATGGCTTGGAGACACCAACTAGTGGTGAAGTTATCATCAATGGTAAGCGGATCGATAATTTAAAAGGCAAAGAACTACGTGATCAAAGAAAGAAGATCGGTATTATTTTTCAACATTTTAACCTCTTGTGGTCACGGACTGTTTTAGAAAATATTGAATTTCCGCTTGAATTAGTAGGTGTTGCTAAAGAAGAGCGCCAAAAGAAAGCTAAGCATTTAGCAAAACTAGTTGGTTTAGGCGAACGGATCAACGCTTATCCATCTCAGCTTTCCGGAGGCCAAAAGCAACGGGTCGGGATCGCACGTGCTTTAGCGACTGATCCAGATATCTTGATCTCAGATGAAGCGACCAGTGCGCTTGATCCCCAAACAACAGATGAAGTTTTAGATCTGTTAGATGAGATCAATGAAAAACTTAATTTGACGATCGTGATCATTACCCATGAAATGCACGTTATTCGTCGCTTAGCTGATAAAGTTGCAGTGATGGAAAATGGTCAAGTGATCGAAGAAGGCCCAGTATCAGAAGTCTTCACGCATCCAAAAGAAGAGTTGACCAAACGCTTTGTCAGTGCTGAAGTTGATCCAAAACAAACAACTGATGTCAAACAAGTTGCTGCCAACTTACTTGAAAAAAATCCACAAGGCAAGCTAGTTGAGCTTAAATTCCATGGTCAACAAGTTGAACGCCCCGTGATCAATGAATTGAGTAAAAGGTTCCCTGAATTGGAGATCAGTATCTTAGAAGGCTCGATCCATCAATTAGCGGACAAGGGGACGATCGGATCATTGTTCGTCCAACTAGTGGGACCAGTTGAACAGATCAAAGAAGCGTTGACTTTATTAGAAAAACTTAAAGTGGAAGCGAAGGTGATCGAACATGGATAGTCAAGGTTTAGCATCATATTTTGAATTTAAGAACGTGAATTGGCCCGATCTTTGGGCTGCTACTTGGGAAACAGTTTGGATGACCGTTGTTTCGGTGGCGATCGTAGCAATTTTAGGATTATTATTAGGTCTGTTACTTTATGAAACATCAGATAGTAAGAGCTTTGCAGTAAGAGCTTTAAATTGGATCGTGGCATTGTTTGTCAATGTTTTCCGCTCTATCCCCTTTATCATCTTGATCGTCTTGTTACTACCAGTTACCCAAGTAATTGTTGGTGCGATCACGGGTGCTAAAGCAGCGATCCCATCGTTAGTCATCTCAGCAGCTCCGTTTTATGCCCGCCTAGTTGAACTAGCCTTCCATGAAGTTGATGGGGGCGTGATCGAAGCGGCTGATGCGATGGGAGCAACAAAATGGCAGATCGTTTATAAAGTTCTGATCCCCGAAAGTTTACCAGCTTTAGTTTCTGGGATCACGGTCACGGCGATCTCATTGATCGGATATACGGCCATGGCCGGTGCGATCGGAGCTGGTGGTCTGGGACAATTGGCCTATACTGATGGGTTCCAATCTTACAATAATGCGATCACTTTAGTTGCCACAGCAGTGATCGTGGTCATCGTCTTTGTATTCCAATATCTAGGCGACTTTTCAGTTCGCAAGATCGACAAGCGTTAGTTAATAATTATAAAAAATAAACATTTATGGAGGAGATCACTATGAAAAAAGGTATCAAGCGTTTATTAGGTATTACAGTTGCAGCGACAGCTTTGCTTTTAGGGGTAGCTAATACAGCTAAAGCAGACACGACCTTGACCGTCGGGGCTTCAGCTGAACCACATGCTAAGATCTTAGAACATGTGAAACCAGAATTGAAAAAGCAAGGCGTTGATTTAAAAGTTAAAGTCTTTAATGACTATATCTTGCCAAACAAGGCTTTAGCTAATAAAGAATTGGATGCAAACTACTTCCAACACATACCGTTTTTAGATAACTGGAACAAAAAAAATAATGGGACTTTGATCAATGTTGGTGGCGTTCACCTCGAACCGATCGGGGTCTATTCTAAGAAATATAAGAGTCTAAAAGACTTACCAAAGAATGCAACGGTCTATGTTTCAAGTAACGTTGCTGATTATGGTCGTGTATTACAGATCTTTAAAGATGCTGGACTGATCACCTTGAAGAAAGGAACGAACTTGACGAGCGCAACCTTTGAAGATATCAAAACTAACAAGAAAAATATCAAATTCAAACACACATTTGAAGCTAAATTGATGCCTAAACTCTATGAATCAAATGAAGCTGATGCAACAGTCATCAATGCTAACTATGCAGTTCAAGCCGGGATCGATCCTACTAAGAAGGCGATCGCACTAGAAAAGAAGAATTCACCTTATGTAAATATCATTGCTGTTCGTAAGAGTGAAAAGAACAATAAAGCGATCAAGAAATTAGTCAAAGTACTTCAATCCAAATCAACTCAAAAATGGATCGAAAAAGAATTTGACGGCGCCGTGATCCCTGCAACTAAATAATTGTCCTAAAGCACCTAGGGGTTATTCGCTTAGGTGCTTTTTGCTCAAAAAAATGATATGATTGTCTATAGTAGAAACGAGACTGGACTTTGACTGTTATTGTGATAGCCAGAATCAATAAGATAACTATTTTTTGAATGGAGATGGAGTTAATATGTCTAGTGGTCAGGCGATAACGAATCTGATCATCATTTTAATTGTTTTTTATTTTGCCGCCTTCTTTGTGGCGGCAGAGTTTGCGATCGTGTCGGTACGTAAAAGTGCGATCGAAAGTGCGCTAGAGAACGAGGAAGGTAACCAACGAAAGTTAAAATTAGCCTTAAAGATGGTCACCAACATGAATGAGTATCTTTCAACGACTCAGGTAGGGATCTCGACGACAGGGATCATTTTAGGTTGGATCGGGGCTGATACCTTGACCAAGATCTTGACGGATGTTTTGG
>NZ_CAQLEL010000149.1:0-27499 GCF_948826705.1 uncultured Ligilactobacillus sp. | reverse complement strand
CTTATAAAATGTTTCACGTGAAACATTAAACAGCATTTTGGTAATAATGGAAAATGTTTCACGTGAAACATTTTTGTATTAACTATAGATTATCAATGTAAAAGATGATATACTAAATAAGTCATAAGATTATAAGGAGTACAAAAATGGGAAGAGTTATTGCTATTGCAAATCAAAAAGGAGGAGTAGGAAAAACTACTACTTCAATCAATTTATCTGCTTGTATTGCAGAAAAAGGAAAAAAAGTTTTAGCTGTGGATATTGACCCACAAGGAAACACAACAAGTGGAATGGGCATTGACAAAACAGGAAACAGAAATACAATTTATCAAGTTGTTATCGGTGAATGCTCTATGGAAGATGCGATTATAAAAAAGGTGTAGGAAAAGAAAGTGATATCAGCTATCAAGTCATTTACCGAGCAGATGAAACGAGACCTTTAGGGGTAAAAACAGTTAGTGTGAAGGGGCAAAATGGTATCATGCATCCAAATGGGACGATAACGAAAGCCCCAGTTACTGAAGTGGTCCTTGTAGGTATCAAACCTAATGTGGCAGAAGTAGCAGTACCATACCATGTTGTTTTGATCGAAGATAGTACAATGTTGAAAACTGATCCAAAGATCGAAATCGTCGCTGGTAAAGATGGAAAAGCGATCACAACAACTAGTTATGCACTCAATGAAACGACAGGCCTTGTAACGGTCGCTAACGTTGCTAAAGAGTTGATACCAGCTATTGATCAAGAGGTCAAAGTAGGTATTGGAGAAAATAAAGAGATCATGTATGAGACACGCTATGTTGCTGACGAAGAGCTTGAAGCTGGTGTTACAGAAGTGCGAGTAACTGGTCAGGTGGGGGTTCGTCATCCAAATGGTACTATAACGACAGAACCAGTAACAGAGATCATTGCGGTTGGAACGATGCCAAAGATCAGTGAAGAAATTCTTGGATTTGAGACGATCTATCAAGAAGATCCAAACTTACCACTAGGAGAAATGTGTGTTATCACACCAGGAAAAGAAGGGATCAAACGTCTAATAACGACCTATACTGTTGATGAAGTAACAGGAGAATTGATCGAAATGACGTCAGAAGAGATCACTGAACCACAAGCAGAGATCGTTGCCAAGGGAACTAAAGTTACACAAAAAGAAGTTGTTAAAACCCCTGAAGTGAAATCTGTAGTGGCTCAAACAAAAGAACAGCCAGTACCTAAATCACAAGAATTACCACAAATGGGTGATAAAAATAAAGCTGATACAGCAATGCTCTTAGGTAGTTTAGGAGTCTTAAGTGCTTTAGGGCTTGTAGCGTTTAGCAAAAAACGTAAAGAAGAAAGATAAGATCAGGATCAAAACGAATTTGAAGTAGTAAGAAGATACTAGGGACAGCTTAGTTATCTGGAAAAATTAAATAATGGAATAGGCTGAAAATCAACACTTTGACTGTGGTTTTCAGCCTATTTTTATTGTCTGTGACTTATTGTACTATTTTTTGGTATCCGTTATCTCATTAATTAGTTCGTTTTTTTAAAAACAAAATATTTAGTAATTTTTCCTAAAAGTTAAGCTGTTTATTTTACAAGTGTATTATCTAAATGTTATATTGTAAGCGTATTCATGATGTGAAATTTATATTTTTGGAGGAATTAGTTATGGATCTAGCAAAATATATCGATCATACGATCTTGGCACCGAATGCAACTGAAGAACAAGTAGAAAAGATAATTTCTGAGGCGTTAGAATATGGATTTGCGTCAGTCTGTATCAACCCATATTGGGTCAAAAAAGTGGCTCAAAGTTTAGCTGATAGTGATGTTGAAGTTTGTACGGTGATCGGGTTTCCTTTAGGCGCTAATAAGACCAGTATCAAAGTCAGTGAAGCTAAAGAAGCTATCGCTGATGGAGCAGATGAGCTTGATATGGTGTTAAATATCGGCGAATTAAAGGCCAAGCATTACGATGCTGTCAAAACAGATATCAAGGCGGTGGTTGATGCATGTCATGCAGAAAATAAATTGGTCAAAGTTATCATTGAGGCTTGCTTATTGACAGATGAAGAAAAAATCAAAGCTTGTGAATTGTCAAAAGAAGCTGGGGCTGACTATGTTAAAACATCCACTGGTTTTTCGACCGGTGGTGCAACAGTAGCTGATATTGAATTGATGCGAAAGACTGTCGGACCAGATATCGGTGTCAAAGCCTCTGGCGGTATCCATTCCAAAGAAGAAGCTTTAGCCTTGATCGAGGCTGGAGCTTCACGTTTAGGTGCGAGTGCAGGAGTCAAGATCGTTAATAGTTAGGATGTGAGTGGAATGCGATTTAAACGTGTATTTACATTAGTGATCGACTCAGTAGGGATCGGAGCCGCTAAAGATGCAACTAAATTTGGTGATGAGGGTTCTGATACTCTAGGACATATTACTTCTTATTGGGATGGCAAGTTAAAATTACCTAACTTAACGGCTTTAGGTTTGGGAAATATTCGTGCTGATTCACCATTAGTAGGTGTTTTACCAGTTGAAGACCCATTAGCTTACTATGGTAAGATGCAAGAGATCTCGGTTGAAAAAGATAGTATGGACGGTCACTGGGAAATGATGGGTTTGCCAGTTACTGAACCGCTGGGCTTTTTTCCCAATGGATTCCCAGAACCGTTGATCAAGGCGATCGAAGAATTTAGTGGGCGTAAAGTGATCGTCAATTGACCGATCTCTGGGACCGAAGTGATCGCTAAATATGGTGAAGAGCAGTTGAAGACTGGAGACTTGATAGTGTATACCTCGGGGGATTCAGTCTTACAGATCGCATCTAATACAGCGATCATTCCACTTGATGAGTTATATCGGATCTGTAAATATGTCAGAGAAATAACGATCGATGAATATCACATTGGGCGTATTATTGCACGTCCTTATGTTGGTAAAGATAAAAGTGAATTTAAACGAACATCTGACCGCCATGATTTTACTTTAGTACCTCCAAATGATACGGTCCTGGACATGTTGGGCCAAGCCGGCTTTGAAGTTATCGGAGTCGGGAAAACTAACGATATTTTTTCGGGTAAGGGGATCGATAACAAGATCCATACTGAAAGTAATGATGACGGGATGACCAAGACGATCGAAGTTGCCCAAACAGATTTTACGGGTTTGTGTTTTACGAACTTGGTCGATTTTGATGCGATGTATGGTCATCGCCGTGATAGTGAAGGGTATGGCAAAGCTTTGGCAGCATTTGATGAACGTTTGGGCGAGTTACTAGAGATTCTACAAGCTGACGATCTATTGCTGATCACAGCTGATCATGGTAACGACCCTGGATTTAAAGGAACCGATCATACACGTGAATATGTGCCATTGTTGGCTTATTCACCAAGTTTTTCTAAGGGTAGTTCGTTAGGGATCCGTGATACTTACGCTGACTTAGGTGCAACGATCCTAGATAATTTTGAGTTACCAAATAAAACGGACGGCAAGAGCTTTTTAGCCGATTTACGGAGGAATTAAGATGAGTGAACATATTGAAGCCAAGAAGGGTGATATCGCTAAGGTCGTTTTGTTACCGGGAGATCCTTTACGAGCCAAACATATTGCAGAAACGTTTTTAGATGATCCGATCTGTTATAATACAGTTCGTAATGCATTGGGTTATACAGGAACTTATAAAGGAATAAAGATCTCGATCCAAGGAACAGGGATGGGGATCCCATCAACTTTGATATATGCTGAAGAGCTGATCAATTACTACGGGTGTGAGATCTTGATCCGTGTCGGTACATGTGGCGGAATGGCGCCAGAAATAAAAGTTAGAGATGTTATCTTAGCACAATCGGCAACGACTGATTCGGCCATCATTCAAAATACTTTTGGCAGTGGTCTTTATTATGCGCCCACAGCTGATTTTAGCTTGCTCGATCATGCATATGCTGTGGCTAAAAAAGAGCAGATCGCAGTTAAAGTCGGTAATATCATCTCAGAGGATCGTTTTTACAATGAAGAGATCGATCGAGAAAAATTGATCCAATATAATGTGTTAGGCGCTGAGATGGAAGCGGCAGGCCTATATCTGATCGCAGCTAAGTATAATGTAAGAGCCTTGGCCGTTTTAACGATCAGTAACCATATTATAAGTGGCGAATCAACGCCAGCATCTGAGCGTGAAAGATCATTTAATGATATGGTAAAAGTTGCACTTGAAGCTGCAGTTTCACAAGTTAAAGCATAGAAAGGTGGAAGCTACAATGCGAATGGTAGATATTATCGAACGCAAACGTAATGGAGCAGAATTAACAAAAGAAGAGCTACACACTTTTATTGAGGGTTATACTAAAGGCGAGATCCCAGATTATCAAGCTAGTGCTTTTTTGATGGCAATATATTTCAATGGGATGACGGCTAAGGAACAAGCAACCTTTGCTTTAGAGATGCTGCATTCAGGTGATAAAGTCGACTTGTCGCTGATCCCAGGGATCAAGGTCGATAAACACTCAACTGGTGGTGTGGGGGATAAGACCAGTATCCCTTTAGCTCCGATGATCGCTGCGTTAGATATTCCTATCCCGATGATCTCAGGTCGTGGTTTGGGACATACTGGAGGAACATTGGATAAATTGGAAGCGATACCAGGATTTAAGGTCGAACTGAGTGAAACTGAATTTATCCAGCAAGTTAAAGATATCAACTTGGCGATCATCAGTGCTACTGGTAATATCGCGCCCGCAGATAAGAAATTATATGCTTTGCGTGATGTTACTGCAACGGTCGACTCGATCCCCTTGATCGCAGGTTCTATTATGAGTAAGAAGATCGCTTCTGGTACCGATGCATTGGTCTTAGATGTTAAAACTGGCTCAGGCGCATTTATGAAGACACAAGAGAAGGCTAAAGCATTAGCAAAAGCAATGGTCGAGATCGGTAAAAACGTCGGAATACGCTGTATGGCAGTCATCTCTGATATGAATCAACCATTGGGCAATACGATCGGAAATACCCTTGAGATCGAGGAGTCGGTCGAGATCTTAAAGGGAAATGGACCTAAAGACATCACTGATCTTGTTTTAACATTAGGCAGTCAGATGGTAGTTTTAGCTGGAAAAGCAGAAACTCTAGAGCAAGCACGCGAAATGTTGATCGAAGTTTTGGTCAATGGCAAAGCTCTTGAAAAATTTGGCGATATGATAGAGGCGCAAGGTGGCGATCGCAATATCATCGATGACTATAGTTTGATGCCACAGGCAAAATATCAGATCTCGATCAAAGCACCTAAGGCAGGCTATATTTCTAAAATGACAGCTGATGAATTGGGTGTGGCAAGTATGCTACTTGGAGGTGGCCGTAAAAGTAAAGAAGATACGATCAATTACGCGGTCGGCTTACGCTTGCACAAAAAAGTCGGTGATCGAGTTGAAAAAGATGAGGAGCTAGTGACCGTCTATAGTGATCAAAAAGATATTGAACAAGTTGAAAATTTGATCTTAGGTAATATCGAGATCGGTGAAAAGACTAATGCTGTTCCGTTGATCCATGAAATAATCAAATAGTGGATAAAGTAGTATTGTTAGGGATGTAAGGCTTAACAATACTATTTTTTGATTTGCATAATTTAATGGTCCATATTAAGATAATTATCACATTGAACAATAGGAGGAAACAGAGTTGAAACTATATGAGTTGACGTTGAATAACGTTTTTTATGTAGATCAACAACGAAAAGATATTTATTTAGTTCATATTAGGTATCCACAATATTTTAAGTTAAGGCAACCAATTTTACAGTGTATGAAAGCTAAAATCGATATCAAGACTTGTGTCGAACGGCCAGAAGTAAGATTTCATGAAGGAAAATTTACGCGTTTTAATGTAACGTATCATTTTCCCAATACAGGGCTATCAAAGCCTGATTATAAGGTGAATCTTTTATTTCACTCAGAGTTTATCAAGATCACGCGCCACCATATCGAGCATGTACATAAAAATTTATTGGAACAGTTGCCAGATGATTTCACTAAAAGTGAGACGGTCTCGTTGGATGAACTTGAAGAGAATTTCAATAATGATGGTTATGTGGGCCAATATTTACAAGCAACATTGCAAGCAGTAGGTTAAAATAATCATTTTCAAGCATCAGCAATGATGCTTTTTTAATTTATAATATAGTAGTGTTTTGTTAAGAAAATCACCAAAGTTCTTGTATATCTTACTAAAAAAAGGAAATAGCTACTGGTATCAAAAAATGGTCTCAAATATATTTGGTGGAAATTAGAGAATTTTAAGTATATATTTTTTTGAATATTGTTGCAATTTAAAAGTGAAGTTGCTATAATATTCTTTGTTATGGAGAGTTGGCAGAGTGGTAATGCACCGGACTCGAAATCCGGCGAACCGGCTAATACCGGCGCGCAGGTTCAAATCCTGTACTCTCCTTAAAATCGCTTGTTATATCAAGGGGCAGGAGCTATTTTGCCCCACATGAGAAAATATAAGGTCCGTCTGGTGATGTCATCAGATGGTTTTTTTGTATAGCTGAAAAATAGCAAGTATATTATTGTAGTTTGGTTCAAAGCAAAAAATTTACTTTCTAGTGCCAGTATGATTAAATAGAGGTAAATTAAATGTTGGAGGTATTTTAAAATGGAAATTCTTTTTCATGGTGTTGCAACAAAAACGAATGGAACTCCCGTAAAAGTTGGTGAAAAATTGCCTGAGTTTACTGTAAAAGGCGCAGCTGATACCGTTAAAACTGGAACCCAGCTTTTTACTAAGGTAAGTTTGATCAGTGTCGTGCCTGATATCGATACCCGTGTTTGTAGCCTCTCGACAAAACGCTTCAATCAAGAAGTAGATAAATATAACAATATTAATTTTTATACGATCTCGACCAATACATTAGAGCAACAAAAGGATTGGTGTGCCGCTGAAGGTGTTGCTAAACTTGAACTTTTATCGGATGCCACGGCTGAATTTGGTAAAGCTATGGGATTATATGTTGAAGAAAAGAGGATCGATGCACGTAGTATTTGGATCGTTGATACTAAAGGAAAAGTCCTCTATCAAGAATTATTGACAGAACAATCAAATGAACCAAATTATGCTAAAGCTTTAGAATTTTTGGATAGTTTGAATTAATGCTAAAATTTCTTATATTATTACTTGTATTATGGTTGCTCTTTAAGGTCACTGATGGTGTTCTTAAGGGGTGTATAGTGATCTTTTTGTTTGTATTTTTAGGTGTGGTCGTACTAGCCTTCTTAGGTTTGTTACTAAAGTTTTGGTGGCTTCTTTTGGTATTTTTCTTGCTAGGGGTCGCAGTAGCTAATAAAAACTAAAATAGGCTTGACTTTGAAGCTAGTTGATATTATGCTGAATAGTATAATATCAGACCGGTTTAAAGAGATGAGTAATTTGAGTTTGTCGTCCAGAGAGCGGAGGGTGCTGGAAATCCGTCGATCAGACTTAAGTGAAAGACGACTCTTGAGGTGCATATGAGAGTATGCCGCAGATAGGTGCGTTATCCTAAAGTGAGAAATTAAGGTGGTACCGTGCTGTTTGCGCCCTTGTTGAATTTGTTTCAACAAGGGCCTTTTTTGTTACCGGAACATTTTTAGGAGGAAATCCATGAAATACCAACGTCCGAAGGGCACAGCCGATATTTTGCCGGCTGAATCAGCAAAATGGCAATATGTTGAAGCTAAAGCTCGTAAGTTATTTAAAAAATATCGTTACCATGAAATGCGAACTCCGATCTTTGAGAGCTTCGAAGTTTTTTCCCGTACTTCGGGTGAAACATCTGATATCGTAACCAAAGAAATGTATGATTTTTATGACAAAGGTGAACGTCATATCACTTTACGTCCAGAAGGAACTGCTGGGGTGGTACGTAGCTTTGTTGAAAATAAATTGTACGGTCCTGAGTTACAAAAACCCGTCAAAACTTACTATATGGGACCGATGTTTCGTTACGAACGCCCACAATCTGGACGTTTGCGCGAATTTCATCAGATCGGTGTCGAAGCTTTTGGCGTTGACAGTCCAGCTTTAGATGTTGAAGTGATCGCAATGGCTATCGATCTTTTGGAAAGTTTTGGGTTAGATAGCTTGAAGTTAGCATTAAATACTTTAGGTGACAATGAATCACGTCAAGCTTACCGTCAAGCTTTGATCGACTATTTAGAACCATTTACTGATCAACTTTCAGATGATTCAAAAGAACGTTTGCACAAAAATCCGTTGCGTGTCTTGGATAGTAAAGATAAAAAAGATCAAGCGATCGTAGCTGATGCACCATCGATCTTGGATTATCTAACTCCTGCGGCAACAGAACATTTTGAGACATTAAAAAAACTCTTAGATGAGCTAGGGATAAAGTATGAAGTTGATCCTAATATGGTGCGTGGTCTAGATTACTATAACCACACGATCTTTGAGATCATGAGTGATTCGAAAGCTTTTGGTGGTAAGTGGACGACTGTGTGTGCTGGGGGTCGTTATAATGGCTTAGTTGAACAACTCGGTGGTCCTGAAACACCGGGGATCGGTTTTGGCTTAGGGGTCGAACGCTTGTTATTAGTTTTAGATGCAACTGAAAATGGCTTACAACTTGAAGATCTTCTTGATGTTTATGTTGTAGGGATCGGGCAAAGTGTCAACGCTGAAACATTAAAATTGGTCCAAAGTTTACGGCATCAAGGCTTTAGTTCTGATCGCGATTATCTCGATCGTAAACCTAAGGGACAATTTAAAACAGCTAGTCGCTTGAATGCAAAATATACTTTGACTTTAGGTGAAACTGAATTAGCTAAACAAAAAGCTAACTTAAAGAATATGGAAACTGGCGAAGAGATCAGTGTTTCGTTAGCAGACATCTACGCTAACTTTGCTGGCCTACTAGCTTAAGAAAGAAGGATAGATATGGAACGTACAACTTATGCAGGTTTAGTTGATGAAAAATATTTAGGACAAGAAGTAGTTTTAAAGGGTTGGGTCCAAAAACGCCGTGACCTTGGGAACTTGATCTTCGTTGATCTTCGGGATCGTGAAGGGATCGTCCAACTTGTCTTTAGTCAAGAATTCGGAGCTAAAGCACTTGAGATCGCTGAAAATATCCGAAGTGAATATGTGATCGAAGTTGAAGGAAAAGTCGTTAAACGTGCTAACGCTAACCCAAATATGAAGACTGGTCAGATCGAAGTTGAAGTTTCTAAGATCACTGTGTTAAATGAAGCTAAAACAACACCATTTGATATTTCTGACGATATCAACGCTTCTGATGATCTACGTTTACAATACCGTTATTTAGATCTTCGGCGTCCAGAAATGTTGAAAGCTTTGAAGATCAGAAATCGGATCACGCAAGCAGTTCACCGCTATTTAGATGAAAATAATTTCTTAGATATCGAAACACCATATTTGACACGATCAACGCCGGAAGGGGCGCGTGATTATTTGGTCCCATCGCGCGTTTATCCAGGACATTTCTATGCTTTGCCACAATCTCCACAATTATTCAAGCAATTATTGATGGGCGCTGGTGTAGATCGTTACTATCAGATCGCACGCTGCTTCCGTGACGAAGATCTACGGGGCGATCGGCAACCAGAATTTACACAGATCGATATGGAAATGTCATTTATGACGGCTGAAGAGATCCAAACGATGACAGAAGGTTTGTTGAAAGCTGTAATGAAAGATGCTTTAGGTGTAGAATTAAAAACACCGATCAAGCGGATCACATGGAATGAAGCCATGGATCGCTTTGGTTCTGATAAGCCAGACATGCGTTTTGGTATGGAATTGATAAATATGGCTGATGCAGTCGCAGGGGCTGGTTTTAAGGTCTTTGATAGCACATTAGAAAATGGTGGGCAGGTCAAAGCGATCGTAGTTCCTGGTGGAGCTGATAAGTATTCGCGTAAGCACATCGATGAAAAACAAGAGTATATCAAGCGTTTTGGTGCTAAGGGATTAGCTTGGCTCAAAGTTACAGATGAAGGTCTAACTGGCCCGATCGCTAAGTTCTTTAAAGAACGTGAAGAAAATATCTTAGCAGCTAGTGGTGCTAAAGCAGGCGACATGATCTTATTTGTGGCTGATAAGCCAAAAGTTGTAGCTGATGCACTTGGATATCTCCGGGTAGCTATTGCTAAAGAGTTAGACATGATCGATAAGTCGCAATTTGCCTTTGTTTGGGTCGTTGATTGGCCATTATTTGAATACAGTGAAGAATTCGAACGTTATATTGCCGCACACCATCCATTCACAATGCCAAATGAAGAAGATCTTGAGTTATTAGCTACTGATCCACACAAATGTCATGCTCAAAGCTACGATATCGTGTTGAATGGGTATGAATTAGGTGGCGGTTCGATCCGTATCCACCAACGTAGTGTGCAAGAAGCGATGTTTAAGGCTTTAGGCTTTACAAAAGAAAGTGCTAAAGAACAATTTGGGTGGTTCATGGATGCTTTAGACTTTGGTTTTCCTCCACATGGTGGCTTAGCACTTGGGTTAGATCGTTTTGCAATGTTATTAGCTGGTAAATATAACATTCGTGAAGTGATCGCCTTCCCTAAGAATTCCAAGGCTTCTGAACCGTTGACACATGCTCCAAGTCCAGTGGCAGATAAGCAATTAGATGAACTTTATCTAACGACTGAAATTCCAGAAGATAAGGCTTGATTTATTATTTGATAGCTTGTTTAAGTATTTACTTAGGCAAGCTATTTTTTACATAAAGTGGTTTGTTCTGGAGCTAAAGTGCGGTATCATTATTTAGAGAATGGTTTACAAGCAAAAACAGCGGTGTATTATTTCAAGGTAAAGTTATTTAAAAATTTTAAGAAAAAATGCGGATCTGTTTCTTGTATAGCTGAGATAACTTTTGTACTTGAAAGGATTTAATTACAATGGATGAACTACAAAAGATTTGGAAACGCCATGTTTATATCGCTAAGGCTTCGACAGCATTTATTTATGGTGTTTTGGTTTCGATCGCGATGAACTTTTTTTGGGAGCCGGGGCATATCTACTCTTCAGGGATCACGGGTCTAGCTCAGCTGATCGCTACTTTGACAGCTGACTTGCCAGTTCAGCTCTCGACGGCGTTACTGATCTTTGTTTTAAACGTGCCACTTTTTATCTTGGCATGGTTTCAGATCGGGCGACGGTTCACCTTTTTCACGATTTTAGCGGTCTTTTGCTCATCACTTATGATCAAGTCACTTCAACCGATAACGCTGACACACGATCCGATAATTTGTGCCCTTTTTGGTGCTGCGATCAATGGTTTTGGAACTGGCTTGGCTTTGAAAAATGGGATCTCCACTGGGGGCTTGGATATTTTAGGTTTGACGATCAGAAAACACACGGGTAAAAGTGTCGGAACGATCAACATTATTTTCAATGCTTTTATCGTTTTAGCTGCGGGGGCAGTCTATGGTTGGCCATATGCTTTTTATTCTGCATTAGGTATCTTTGTCAATGCACGGGTCATGGATATGGTCTATACAAGGCAACAAAAGATGCAAGTGATGATCGTAACAAATAAACCAAAGAGTGTGATCGATTGTATTCAAAATCACATGCAACGTGGGATCACGATCGTTCATGGTGCTGAAGGGGCATATAAGCATGATAATAAGACGATCTTGTTTACAGTGATCTCGCGATATGAACAACCAGAATTACGTCAAGCAATGACAGAGTCTGATCCACATGCTTTTGTAAGCATTGCAGAAAATGTGCATATCATGGGGCATTTCTACGAACCAAAGCCATAGAAAGGAAACCGATCGATGGAAAAATATGTAATCTCGATGTATGATAAGGGCCAAAATGAAGCTGGTCCAAAAGCTAAAGTTGATGCTGAGAATTTTTTAGCCACTAAGGGATTTAAAAAACTGAATTTTTATTTTTCAGGGGCTAGAAAAGCTAAACTCATGAGCTATAAGCAGAGTTTTTGGGATATTCCACGTCAGATCCAAAAGTTAGAACCACAAACTGTGGTTTTTCAATATCCGTCTTTTGATCAACGCACTGACCAAGCGATCGTGAAAAATGTGCGCCGTTTTACGCAAACCAAGTTACTGTATTTGATCCATGATATCGAATCTTTGCGCGCTTATGCTGGTGATGTGGCTTATCGCAAAAAAGAGATCGCATTTTTAAATCAAAGTGATGGTTTGATCGTGCATAATGAAAAAATGAAAGCTTGGCTCAAAGAAAATGGGGTCATTAAACCAATGACTGTGTTAGAGATCTTTGATTATGCTAATCCAGTTGAATTAGTGACCAAGCGTCCTTATGAGAAAAGTATTTGCTATGCGGGCAATCTACAAAAAGCCGATTTTTTACAAAAGTTGGATCTAAGTATCCCATTAGCTTTGTATGGACCTAATAAAGCCACCACTTACCCCCAAAACATCACCTACTACGGTTCATTTCCGCCAGATGAATTGCCAGCCAAATTAACGCAAAATTTTGGCTTAGTTTGGGACGGCACGAGTATCGAGCGCTGTGATGGTAGCTTTGGAAATTACCTAAAATATAACGATCCCCATAAGACTTCACTTTATCTGAGTTCGGGCCTTCCAGTCATCATCTGGAAAGAAGCGGCCTTGGCTGATTTTATCGTGAAAAATCAAGTGGGACTAGCCGTTGAGAATTTAGCGCAGTTAGATGAGATGCTAAATGAATTGACACCAGAGATGTATCAGCTGATGTGTCAAAATGTAGCCAAAATAGCCCGTAAGATGCGTTTTGGGGGTTATTTGCAGGAAGCTGTGACAAAATTAGAACACGAGGTGACAAAATGATCCCTAAGATAATTCATTACTGTTGGTTTGGACAAAATGAAATGCCTAAACAGTATCGGCAGTATATTGAAGGCTGGAAAAAACTTTGTCCCGATTATGAGATCATTGAGTGGAATGAGAAAAATTACGATGTTGAGCAAGTAACATATACTGCGCAAGCGGCAAAAGCTGGTAAGTGGAGTTTTGTCTCTGATTATTTAGGATTTGATGTCGTTTATCGCTATGGTGGGATCTATTTGGATACTGATGTTGAATTGCTTCAAACATTAGACCATATTTTAGAAGAAGATGCTTTTTTTGCGATCGAAGAAAATGAAAGTGGGGCTGAAGTTGCACCGGGCTTAGGTTTTGGAGCAAAAAAAAATCATCCACTATTAAAACAGCTACGCGATATGTATAATGACTTGGAATTTATCAAAGCCGATGGCTCGTTAAATACGGTCGCGATCCCAGTTTACACAACACAATTGTTGGAAAAGATCGGCTTTAAACGGCAAGATAAACTACAAAAGTTGGGAGATGTGACGATCTATCCAACGACTTACTTTGCGCCAATGGATTTTTTGACGGGACAGATAAAGCTCAGCTCTGAGACGATCAGTATCCATCACTACAGTGCGTTATGGCAAACGCCGACCAATTTGCGCCATATCGAAAAAATGCGTCAGATCAATCGACGTTTTGGTAAAAAATGGGGGATGCGGATCAATTTTTTGTGGCGAGTTTGGTGGGCACTTGAACGCCGGATCAAGAAGTTATGGGGGAAAAATAAATGACAAAGATCAGTGTGGTCGTTCCAGTCTATAATGTTGAAGCTTATCTACCAAAATGTATCTCAAGTTTAGTCAAGCAAACTTTCAATGATTTTGAAGTCATTTTAGTAAATGACGGAAGTACAGATGGTTCGGCTGAGCTTTGTGAAAGTTATGCTGACCAATATCCGTTGCTCATCAAAAGTTATACCAAGCCAAATGGTGGGCTGTCAGATGCGCGTAATTTTGGGATGCAGTATGCAACTGGACAATATATCATGTTTTTAGATTCGGATGATCATCTTGCGTCTAATGCTTTGGCAAATATGTACGCTTTGACTCAAGAAGGAAATAAGAAGATCGTTGAGTGTGATTTTTATTGGGAGTATCCGAATAAAAAAATAAAAGATCAAGCACCTGAGTATGTTTCACTCAAAGATTATATGATCCGTGGACGTGTAGTCGCTTGGAATAAATTATATTTGCGGACATGGCTATTAGACACAGAAGTTAAATTTCCCAAGGGAAAACTCTATGAAGATCAAGACTTTTTCTTTAAATTGGTAACTTATTTAACGGATATCACAGACATTGCAGTTGATCGTGAGTGTGAAGTTTATTACGTGCAACGCCAAACTTCGATCTCTTATAGTGAGACGACACGGATCGCTGATATTTTGTGGATCTATCAAGATATCATTGATTTTTATCAAACTAAAGGGATCTTTGAGACCTATTATCTTGAATTAGAGTATCGGTTTGTGCGAAACTTATTAGGAAATGTTTTATTGCGCAAGGTCGTTAAATTAAAAGATAAACAACTAAAGCATCAACTCTTAGATCAGATCTGGCAGCAAAAAAAGATCTGGTTCCCAGATTTTGCTAAAAATCCATATTTACGTCAAAAAAGTAAAGTTGATCTATATTTACGTTGTGTCAATCCACTAACTTATCGACTATTTTATCTTTAAAAATGAGGTGAAAAAATGCTAATTGGTTCACATGTCGGCATGAAGGGTAAAGAAATGTTGCTGGGAGCAGCAAAAGAGGCTGCTAGTTATGAGGCTTCGACCTTTATGATCTATACGGGTGCGCCCCAAAATACGCGGCGTAAACCGATCACTGAGCTAAATATCGAAGCTGGTCAGGCGTATATGGCAGAACATAGCTTAAGTCAGATCGTTGTTCATGCTCCTTATATCGTTAACCTAGGTAATACTAAAAAACCGGAAAATTTTGGCTTTGCGGTCGATTTTTTACGGGCTGAAGTCAAGCGCGCTGAAGCTTTAGGGGCAACCCAGATGACACTTCATCCTGGCGCACATGTCGGTGCGGGAGCAAAGGCTGGGATAAAAAGTATTGCTAAGGGCTTAAACGAGGTCATAAAACCTGATCAAAAGCTTCAGATCGCCTTAGAGACGATGGCGGGCAAAGGGACAGAGATCGGGCGGAGTTTTGAAGAATTAGCTCAGATCATCGATTTGGTGAAGTATAATGACAAGCTATCCATTACTTTGGATACTTGTCATGCAAATGATGCAGGATATGCGATCAAAGATGATTTTTCTGGTGTTTTAACGGAATTTGATAAGATCATTGGGTTAGATCGACTAAAAGTGATCCATTTAAATGACTCCTTGAATCCTCAAGGAAGCCATAAGGATCGGCATGCCAATCTAGGTTTTGGGACGATCGGATTTGAAAGTTTAGAAAAGATCGCTAAACTTGAAGAATTAGCTTCACTACCGAAGATTTTGGAAACACCGTATGTAGGCCCTGATAAAAATGATCGTTATGCACCATATGGTTATGAGATCGCAATGCTACGCGCAGGTGAATTTGACCCTGAGTTACTTGATAAGATCTACCAAAATAAAGGTAAAAAATAGACACAAAAAACTAAGATCTATAAATTGAACGTTTCAATTTATAGATCTTAGTTTTTTTTATCTTTGAGCGTTACTATCCAAACTTTCAGTAATGATCGTTGCGGTCTCTTCGATCGACTTGTGTGCAACGTTGATCACAGGACAACCCAGTTTTTTGTAAAGTTCGTTAGCAAAATTCAATTCGCTTTCGATGTTGTCGATATTTGAATAGTGTGTGTCTGGATCAAGACCATAAGAGATCATTCGTTCACGCCGGATCCCATTTAAGATCTCTGGGTCATTAGTCAATCCAAATATCTTGTTAGGATCAACTTTATAGATCTCTTCTGGGATCTGCGCTTTAGGAACAAGGGGCAAGTTAGCCACTTTATAGCCACGATTAGCTAGGAAAAGTGACAACGGAGTCTTTGATGTTCGAGAGATCCCTAATAAGACTAGATCAGCCTTTAAGAAGCCAGCTGGGTCTTTACCATCATCATAGGTAACGGCAAATTCAAGGGCTTCGATCCGATTGAAGTATTCTTTATCAGTATTGTGATTGATCCCAGCTTTTTGTAATGGCTTTTCACCTGCTTTTTGTGAGAATTTTTGGATAACGTCACTTAAAGCATCGATCACGGGTAAACCATTTTCTTGACAGTAATTATTTACAAAAGTCGATAGTTCTGGATCGACAAAAGTATGCACGATGATAGCAGATTCGCGTTTTGCCTTGTTCATGATCCCTTGTACCAAAGAAACGGTCTTGATCAATGGGTAACGTTGGATCGTAAAATCCGCATTAGGAAATTGGACACTAGCAGCTTCGGCGATCGCATAGGCAGTTTCCCCGAGTGAATCTGAGATCGCATAGACATGTAATTCATTTGACATATAAATGCCTCCCTTAATTATGATAAAGTGTTAAAAAACGACTTATTCTATGAAAATTATAGCCTATCTAACAGGGGATTCCAAGAAAAATGGCTAGAGTGAAAAAACACTGTAAAACTTTAACTTTTCGCCGGTCAACTTACAAATGACCACTAATTATGTAAAAGTTTATAAAGTTATGTTGACTCTAACTTTTAATTTAGTTTATAATAGAAAGGAACTGTTGAGGTTTGTACAATTAAGACGGTTACATTTAAGCTCGGAGGGAGGGAAACAACCATGTCAAAGACAGTCGTTCGTAAAAACGAATCTCTTGATGACGCTCTTCGTCGCTTCAAACGTTCCGTTTCAAAAACAGGTACTTTGCAAGAATATCGGAAACGTGAATTCTACGAGAAGCCAAGTGTAAAACGTAAGAAAAAATCCGAAGCAGCAAGAAAGCGCAAAAATAAGCGTCGTTTCTAGTTTCTAGAGGAGGCTAATGTGATGAGTTTATTAGATTCATTACAAAAAGATATGGTAGCTGCAATGAAAGCTAAGGATAAAGGCCGTTTGGCAACTGTTCGGATGCTCAAAGCTGCAGTTACAAATGAACAGATCAACGTTGGACACGACTTGACTCCTGATGAAGAAGTAAGCGTGTTATCTCGTGAGTTGAAGCAACGCAAGGATTCTTTAGAAGAATTCAAAGCTGCTGGGCGTGATGAAGCTGTCCAAAAACTCGAAGAAGAGATCAAAGTTGTTGAAGGTTACTTGCCAAAACAACTCAGTGCAGATGAAGTAAAGGCCGTTGTTGAAGAAACGATCAATCAGGTTGGAGCAACATCAAAAGCTGACTTCGGTAAAGTAATGGGGGCAGTGATGCCTAAGTTAAAGGGTAAAGCTGATGGTAAATTAGTCAACTCTACCGTAATGTCATTGCTTAATAAATAAGCAAAGAGTCGAGATGCTAGATCTCGGCTTTTTTCTTATTTGTTTAAGTTTACTTTGAATTTGATTATCGAATTGATAATCAGTATAATTGGGGTTATAAAGTATAATAAGGGAGATGGGCGATTGAGCGCAGAACAATTAGTCGAAAAAAGTTTCGTTCTCAACGATTCTCAATTGCAAATTTCGCTGTCAGGCATCAATGACAGCCATTTTAAATTGATCGAAGAAGGCCAAAATGTTGTATTAAAGCCTTTCGGTGGTACGATAAAGATCACCGGTACTGAAAAAAACGTTGATTTAGTCTATCAGATATTGAGTGAGTTGACGGGACTTTTACGTAAAAAAATCACTATAAGTAGTGCAGATGTTGTATCAGCGATGAAGATGGCACAACGCGGGACATTAGAGTATTTTAAGGATCTCTATACTGAAGAACTATTAAAAGACCGTCGGGGACGTTCGATCCGGGTCAAAAGTTATGGGCAACGCCAATATGTGCAAGAGATCAAGCATAAAGATCTTGTGTTTGGGATCGGACCTGCCGGAACTGGGAAGACTTATTTAGCCGTTGTAATGGCTGTTGCTGCTTTAAAGCGCCATGAAGTCGAGCGGTTGATCTTGACGCGTCCAGCGGTCGAAGCGGGTGAATCATTGGGCTTTTTACCGGGAGATCTTAAAGAAAAAGTCGATCCGTATTTACGTCCGATCTATGATGCGCTAAATTCGATCTTAGGGGCAGAACACACTGAACGCTTGATCGAGCGTGGTGTGATCGAGATCGCACCTTTAGCTTATATGCGTGGACGCACGTTAGATAATGCTTTTGTTATCTTGGATGAAGCTCAAAACACGACACGGGCACAGATGAAGATGTTTTTGACCCGTCTTGGATTTGGATCTAAAATGATCATCAATGGTGATAGATCACAGATCGATCTACCTAAAGGACACAGTCAAAGTGGTTTGGTCGACGCAGAGAAGATCTTGAAGGGCTCACCACATATCGGCTTTGTAAAATTTGATTCTGTCGATGTTGTGCGCCATCCAGTCGTATCTGAGATCATTCGTGCATACGATAACTACAATTCAATGGAAAATGAGGAATAAAAATGGATCTGGAAGTTTATGATAATACTGAGCAAGTTTCAAGTGAGTGGAAGACACTCATTTGTGAGATCTTGGACTTTGCGGGTGATTATCTCAAGTTACCCTCAAATACTGAAATGTCAGTCACTTTGATGGATAATGCTGAAATCCATCGTATCAACAAAGAATATCGTGGCGTTGATAAACCAACTGATGTGATCAGTTTTGCGATCGAAGAGGAAGATCCAAATGAGGTCCCGATCATTTTGCCGAACGAAGCAGAGTTTGAGATCCCTAAAAATATCGGGGATATCATGGTTTCGATCGATAAAGTCAAAGAACAAGCTGAGTATTTAGGGCATTCGCAGGAAAGAGAATTGGGCTTTTTAGTTGTTCATGGTTTTTTACATCTCAATGGCTACGACCACATGCAAGCCGAAGACGAAAAGGAAATGTTTGGTTTGCAAAGAGAAATTCTCGAGGCGTATGGACTTAAACGATAAAGAACCAAAACAGCCGGTCAACAGCTGGAAAAATCGCCATTTTTTCCAGTCCTTGCGTTATGCGCTCGTTGGCTTGAAAACGGCTTATAAAGAAGAGCGCAATCTGCGGTTTCATGTGAGTGCGATAACTTTGGTCGTGATTATGGGACTCATTTTTAATGTGACTATCAGTGAGTGGCTCTGGCTATTTTTGAGTATTTTTTTGGTGATCTCCAGTGAAGTTTGGAATTCTGCCATCGAAAATGTCGTTGATCTAGCTACAAACTATAAACGACATCCACTTGCCAAAAAAGCTAAAGATATGGCGGCTGCAGCGGTATTACTGGCAGCTATCTTTTCTTTGATCACAGCAACATTGATCTTTGGTCCACGTATTTGGCAATTATTTAACTGATATTGATTAGGGAAGTGTATATTTTGGAAGAAAAATTTCATTCAGGTTTTATTGCGATCGTAGGGCGACCTAACGTTGGCAAATCGACCTTTTTAAACAATGTGGTCGGACAAAAGATCGCGATCATGAGCGATAAGGCTCAAACAACACGTAATAAGATCCAGGGGGTATATACCACTGACAACGCTCAGATCGTGTTTATCGATACACCTGGGATCCATAAACCACATAGTCGTTTAGGTGATTTTATGGTCAAGTCGGCGCTTTCGACGCTTAATGAAGTTGATGCGGTGATCTTTATGGTCAATGCTGAACAAAAACGAGGTCGAGGCGATGATTTTATCATTGAGCGACTAAAAAATGTCAAAAAACCGATCTATTTAGTGATCAACAAGATCGATAAGATCCACCCAGATCATTTATTAGAAGTGATGGACGATTACCGGGATACTTTAGACTACAAAGATGTCTTTCCGATCTCAGCTTTGAATGGTAATAATTGTGCTGAATTAGTTCATGATCTAGTTGAAGATCTGCCGGAAGGTCCGCAATACTATCCAAAAGATCAAGTTACTGATCATCCCGAGCGTTTCATCGTCAGCGAATTGATCCGCGAAAAAGTTTTACAATTGACGCGTGAAGAAGTTCCACATTCAGTTGCTGTCGTTGTTGATCGGATCAAACGAGAAGATGATGAAAAAGTTTTGATCCAAGCAACTATCGTGGTCGAACGTTCCAGTCAAAAGGGGATCATCATCGGTAAAGGTGGCAAGATGCTAAAAGAGATCGGGACAAGAGCGCGTAAGGAGATCGAATTTATGTTAGGTGATAAGGTCTTTTTAGAGCTTTGGGTCAAAGTTCAACCTAATTGGAAAGACCGTCAAGTCGATCTAAAAGCGTTTGGTTACCGACAAGATGATTATTAATTAAGGAAAAGAGGGGATGATTCTCCTCTTTTTTGAGATTTTTGGGGGTAAAAAGAAAGATGGTGCTACAACAAGGTGTAGAGTTTTTAGGGATCGTCGTCTCACGTAGAGACTACAAAGAACGCGATATGTTAGTCAAAATTTTGACCGATAAATATGGCTTTAAAACTTTTTTTGTCCGTGGGGTACGCAAGCGGGGCTTTAAGCTAGGCGCAGCGATCTTACCGTTTACTCATGGGACCTATCTTGGAAGTATCAGTGATGAGGGCTTATCATTTATCACAACGACTCGTGACATCAGCCAATACCAAGTGATCGGCCAAGATATCGAATTAAATGCCTATGCTTCTTATATACTTAGCTTAGTCGAGCGTGCTTTGACGACTGAAGACTTAGTTAATTTGGGATGGTTTTTAAAGGTAAGAAAGGCGCTTGAATTGATAGATGATGGTTTTGATCCTGCGATCATCACCAATATCATCGAGATCCAGTTACTTGCCAGTTTTGGGGTGAGACCGCAACTTGAAAGTTGTGTGATTTGCCAAAATACCACCCGTGCTTTTGATTACTCAGAAAGTTATGGTGGCTTATTGTGTCAGGCTCATTGGCATTTAGATCCACATCGGTTGCATTTGGAGCAACGGACAGTATACTATTTACGCTTACTATCAGTTGTAGATCTGGAGCGTTTGAATTCGATCAAGGTCAAAGATCAAACTAAAGCTAATTTAAGAAGAACTTTGGATGAGATCTATGAACATCAAGTTGGAATTTACGTACCAGCCAAAAAATTTCTTGACCAGATGTCGTCATGGGACCAATTTTTTAAGGATACTAAGTGATTTTACAACTAAGCCTTGACAAAAAAACAAGGTTAAACTATTCTAGAGTTATCAATAATGAGGCGTTGATAAAAGAGGATCGGTCTAAGGATAGAGTTAGCGAGTCTGGGATGGTGAAAGCAGATATCTATCAAGACATGATTGGCACTTTTGGAGTCTTAACGAATTAAGCTGCTAGTTATACTAGAAGTAGGGTGGAACCGCGATTTTCGAAAATCGTCCCTATGTAGCCAAAGGCGCTACATAGGGACTTTTTTGTGCGTTATTTGGCTGATTCGAAAATAAATCTTTGGAGGCAAAAAGATGGCAGATAAATTGTCAATGCAAGATATTATTTTGACATTACAACAGTTTTGGGCAAAGCAAGGCTGTATGTTAATGCAATCCTATGATACAGAAAAAGGGGCTGGCACGATGAGTCCTTATACTTTCTTACGTGCGATCGGACCAGAACCTTGGAACGTTGCCTACGTCGAACCTTCACGTCGTCCAGCTGACGGTCGTTATGGTGAAAATCCTAACCGTTTGTATCAACATCATCAATTCCAAGTGATCATGAAACCTTCGCCAGATAACATCCAAGAACTTTATTTGGATAGTTTACGTGCCTTAGGGATCGATCCTTTAGAACATGATATTCGGTTCGTTGAAGACAACTGGGAAAACCCCTCAATGGGTTGTGCCGGTGTTGGTTGGGAAGTTTGGCTCGATGGAATGGAGATCACCCAATTTACTTATTTCCAACAAGTCGGAGGCTTAGAAGTTCGTCCAGTTGCCGTCGAAGTAACTTATGGGCTTGAACGTTTATCCTCTTACATTCAAGATGTTAACTCAGTATTTGAACTAGAGTGGGCTGATGGGGTCAAATACGGTGATATTTTCAAAGAACCTGAATTTGAACATTCCAAGTATTCATTTGAGGAAAGCAACCAAGAGATGTTGTTTGAATTGTTTGACACTTATGAAAAAGAAGCTAAAAAGCAGATCGAAAATGGTCTAGTTCACCCAGCCTATGACTATATCCTAAAATGCAGTCATACCTTTAACTTATTAGATGCTCGTGGTGCAGTTTCAGTGACCGAACGTGCTGGTTATTTATCACGTATCAGAAACATGGCTCGGCTGGTCGCACGTGCTTTTGTGGCTGAACGTAAGAAATTGGGTTATCCATTGATCAAAGATGAAGCTTTACGCGCTAAATTGTTAGAGGAGGACAAATAATGGCACATACATTTTTGTTAGAGATCGGGTTAGAAGAGATCCCAGCTCATGTCGTTACACCAAGTAGCCAACAATTGGTCAAAAAGATGACGGCATTTTTAGAAGAAAATCGCTTAGACTTTGATGAGATCAAGGCTTACTCAACTCCAAGGCGGTTAGCGCTCAAGGTTTTAGGCTTAGCTGATAAGCAAGCTGACATTGAAGAAGAAGCCAAAGGTCCAGCTAAAAAGATCGCCTTGGATGCTGCGGGAAATTGGTCTAAAGCTGCGCAAGGCTTTTCACGGGGACAAGGCTGCACCCCAGATGATATCTTCTTTAAGGAATTAAAAGGGGTCGAATATGCTTACGTTAAAAAATTCATCCCTGGTAAAAGTGCTAAAGAAGTTTTAAGTGATGTCAAAGAAGTCGTGATGGATCTTAAGTTCCCAACGATGATGCGCTGGAGCACTAATGATTTTGAATATGTGCGTCCGATCAAGTGGTTAGTTTCTTTATTGGATAAAGAAGTCGTAGATTTTGAGATCTTAAACGTTAAAGCTGGTCGCCAAACATTGGGACATCGCTTCTTGGGTAAAGCGCTCGACCTTGCCGATGCTAATGATTATCCAGCTGCTTTAGAACCGCAAATGGTGATCGCTGATGCCAAGAAACGTAAAGAAATGATCGTTTCTCAGTTAAATGAGCTTGCGCAACAAAATGACTGGCAAGTAGTGATCGATCAAGAGTTGCTAGAAGAAGTTAACAATTTGGTCGAATATCCAACTGTCTTTGCTGGGAATTTTGATCAAAAATACCTGACGATCCCAGATGCTGTTTTGATCACCTCCATGAAAGATCATCAACGTTTCTTCTATGTAACTGATGCAGCAGGTAACTTGTTGCCAAACTTTATCTCAGTGCGTAACGGTAACCAAGATCATTTGGAAAATGTGATCGCAGGTAACGAGAAAGTGTTGACAGCACGCTTAGAAGATGCTGCTTTCTTCTATGAAGAAGATCAAAAACAAACGATCGCAGATTATGTTGAACGTTTGAAGAAAGTAATGTTTCACGATAAGATCGGTACGATCTACGAAAAGATGGAACGTGTTCACTTGATCGCACATTACTTAGGCGAAAAATTGGGCTTAAGTGATCAAGAATTAGCTGATCTTGATCGTGCAAGTCAGATCTATAAATTTGACCTAGTAACTGGAATGGTCGGTGAATTTTCAGAATTGCAAGGTGTCATGGGTGAGATCTATGCTAGATCGCAAGTTGAAAATGAAGCGGTTTGTGTTGCCATGCGTGAAGAATACCTTCCAACCAGTGCTGAAGGTGAATTACCACAAACTAATGTTGGCGCAGTCTTATCGATCGCTGATAAAGTTGATAGCATTCAAGCTTTCTTTAGTGCAGGAATGTTGCCAAGCGGTTCCAATGATCCTTATGCCTTGCGTCGTCAAGCTTTAGGGATCGTGCGGATCGCTTTAGCTAAGGGATGGGCAGTTTCAACTCCATTGTTGCAAGCGGCAGTTGAAAGTGCTTATACTAAACGCCCTGATCTATACGAAAAGATCGCTCCTGCTGAAAATAAGGCTATGATCCAAGACTTTATCGCAGATCGTGTGCAACAGATCTTGAATGGACCAAACTTGCGTCATGATGTGCTCGAAGCTGTTATGGCTAATAAAGCTAATGCATTCACATTGGCTCAAAAAGCAGCCGATCTTTTGGAAAAACATTTGACAGATGAAGATTTCAAGGAAAATATCGAAGCCTTGACTAGAGCAAGTCGTTTAGCCAAGAAATTAGATGATCAAAGTGATCTTACTGTCGATACAGCTTTATTTGAAAATGAAGCCGAGCAAGGCCTTTATGAAGCCGTTGAAGCAGTTAGAAAAGATTTTAAAGCAGCTGATCTTGAAAATAAATTTGTTGCTTTGAAGAATTTACGTGAACCGATCAATACTTATTTTGAAAAGACGATGGTCATGGCTGATGACGAAAAGGTCAAGTTGAATCGTTTGCGCCAATTAGCTCAGATAGCACGGTTGACAGCTGTTTTTGGTGCCTTAGAAGCTTTGAATACTAAATAATTTTTAAGAGTGAGTCTAGATTTTAGACTTGCTCTTTTTTAAGCGATCATATTGTCTAAGAACAATGGTACAGCGTATTATTTAGATGTAAAAAGGATGAAGGATAATTATTTTGTAATAATACTTGTCAAAGACAGGTCAATTTGATATAGTAACTGTTTACGTTTACTCTTGCAATAAAGATATATCTATTATAAAATTAATATCGGTATAATTTTTATTATGAAAGGTCGTGCTTTTGTGTGCGACCTTTCGTAACTATATTTAAAAATGGGGTGAGGCCGTGGTAAGTCAACGTAGGATACCGACTGATGTGATCGATCAGATCAGATCGGATGTCAACATTTTGGATATCGTAGGCCAATATGTCCAGTTACACCGTTCAGGGAGCAATTGGTTCGGATTGTGTCCCTTTCATACAGAAAAAACGGGTTCATTTTCTGTAAATGAACCCAAACAGTTCTTTCACTGTTTTTCATGTGGTCGCGGGGGAAATGTTTTTAAATTTTTGATGGAGATCGAGGATCTGACATTTCCAGAAGCCGTTTATCGTACAGCGAAATTAGCTGGGATCGAGCTTGATAATAAGTATTTACCACAAAATGTTGCTGGTGCAGAAGACACGCAGTCCGAGACTGGTAGATTAAAGCAGCTTTATGCACAAGCTGGGCAGTTATATCATCATATTTTAGTAAATACTAAGTTAGGTCAGCCAGCTTTGGATTATTTGCATGAACGCGGTCTAAGTGATGAGCTGATCGCAGAGTTTCAGTTGGGGTATGCACCTCAAGCTGAGATCTTACAAGCTTTTTTTCATGAAAAAAAGCTTGATGATTATCAGACTTTGCGAAAATCGGGTTTGTTTAGCGAACGCGAAGGTGAAGATCTGGCTGAACGTTTCAATGATCGGATCATGTTTCCGATCAGAAATCAAACTGGACAGATCATTGCTTTTTCAGGACGGCTCTTGACACCTGATAAGAAATCGCCTAAATATCTCAACTCACCCGAGGGGAGCTTATTTAATAAGCGTAAAGTTCTCTTTAATTTTGATAAGGCTAAAAAGACGATCAGACATGAAAGTAAAGTCTATTTATTTGAAGGCTTTATGGATGTTTTAGCAGCATGGCGGGCCGGGATCAAAAATGGTGTAGCCTCGATGGGGACGAGTTTAACTAGTGAACAGATCTATCTTTTAGAGCAAACGGCAAGTAAGCTCTATATCTGTTATGATGGTGATCACCCAGGGCGCAAGGCTACCAAGCGGGCCTTGGAATTGATCGCACCGCTGAGCAAGTTTGAGCTTGGAGCGATCTTATTACCTGAGAAGCTTGATCCAGATGAGTATGTTCGTAAATACGGTCCAGAAAATTTTAAAGATTTTGTGACGTCACATGAACGCACTGAATTAGAATTTTATTTGGAGTATTTTCGGGCAGGACGTAATCTTGAGACTGAAAGTGATCAATTAGCGTATATCACAGATGTTTTAGAGAAAGTTGCGCAGGTCAAAGATCCACTAGCGCGCGATCTGACGCTCAATCGTTTAGCCAAAGAGTTCGAGCTAGATAAGAATAACTTAACTAGTCAACTTCAGGCTTTGATGCAACAGGTCCAGTCAGAACAACTCAAACAAGATCAAGCAAATTCACTCAAACGCTCGGATAAAGTCGTCTATAGTACCCAACAGCGGCAAGAAAAAAAACGCTATGCCCCAGCTGAACAAGCCGAAAGATTATTATTGTATCGTCTGTTACATGAATATGATATCTTTTTACGCATCAAGGGCCTAGCTGATTTTTCGTTTATCCACGAAGATTATGAAACGATCTTTTTGTTAGCTGATGGATACTTTGATCGCTATTCTGAGTATGAAAGTGCAAGCTTTTTAGACTTTTTAAAAGATGAACATTTAAGACAGATCATCATTTCACTTGAATTAGGTGATTATGGTGAAGTAAATGAACAAGAGATCAGTGATTGTCTAGCCTTTATTATGCAACATTCCCCGTTGGAAGAGCAGATCAAGGCGGTCGAGACAAAATTAGAGCAAGCGAAACGTTTGGGAGATGCTAAAGCGATCATGGAACAGACGACAAAACTGATCGAGTTATTGAAAAAAAAGCAGACAGAGAAGTCAATCATTTAAGGGAGGCCTCTATTTTGGCAGAAGAGAAAAAAAATACGAATTTCGATGCGGTGGCATATAAAAAGGCTTTGCGTGAGTTATTACGTGAGTATAAACCAAAAAAAGAAATCAGATATGATGAATTGACTGATAAAATGGTAACGCCATTTCACTTAGATGCCGAACAAATGGACAGTTTGATCGTGCGGGTCGAAGATGCTGGGATCTCAGTTGTGGATGAAAATGGTGATCCAAGTGAACTTAGCTTGAAGAAAGCTAGTCACGAAGAAAAAGAATTAGCAAAAAGCGATTTATCAGCTCCATCTGGTGTTAAGATCAATGACCCAGTTCGGATGTATCTTAAAGAAATTGGCCGTGTCAACCTCTTGACTGCTGATGAAGAAGTGGCTTTAGCTTTGCGGATCGAAGAAGGCGATGAAGAAGCTAAGCAACGTTTGGCTGAAGCAAACTTGCGGTTAGTCGTTTCGATCGCTAAGCGCTATGTTGGTCGTGGAATGTCATTTCTTGACTTGATCCAAGAAGGTAACATGGGCTTGATGAAAGCTGTTGAAAAATTCGACTATCGTAAGGGATTCAAATTCTCAACATATGCAACTTGGTGGATCAGACAAGCGATCACGCGTGCGATCGCTGATCAAGCACGGACGATCCGGATCCCTGTGCATATGGTGGAAACGATCAATAAATTGATCCGGATCCAACGTCAAATGCTCCAAGATCTCGGGCGTGAACCGATCCCTGAAGAGATCGGAGCTGAAATGAACATGCCGACCGAAAAAGTCCGTGAGATCTTAAAGATCGCACAAGAACCTGTTTCTTTAGAAACGCCGATCGGTGAAGAAGATGATTCGCATTTAGGTGATTTTATCGAAGATCAAGATGCGACAAGTCCAGCTGAACATGCAGCCTATGAATTATTAAAAGAACAGATAGAAAGTGTCTTAGATACTTTGACCGATCGTGAAGAAAATGTTTTGCGCTTACGCTTTGGTCTAGATGATGGTCGGACGCGGACTTTAGAAGAAGTTGGTAAAGTCTTTG